>JAJRVH010000009.1 GCA_021545625.1 Zetaproteobacteria bacterium | reverse complement strand
GGCCGACCTGCGGAATTTTCAGATGTTCGCTGCCACTCCAGGCATAGCCGAAGCCGTCGGCGCCAACCACCGCGCCGCACTGAAGCACGATGTCGTCGCCAAGCACGCAGTCATGGCATACCACGGCCCTGGCATGCAAACGGCAGTTTGCCCCCAGTACGGCCCTCTCTTCGACAACACAGCCCGGCCCGATCCGGCACCCCGGCCCGATCCGGCACCCCGCCCCGATAACTGCCTGCGCGCCGACATCGACATCATCGGCGAGCTCCGCATCCGGATGGATCGAAGCGCTAGGGTGGCGTCGTCCGGATGCCTCGGCATCCGGATGGAAATAGCGCTGCAGTTTTGCAAATGCCAGATAAGGGTCGGACACGCGTACGATCGCAGCACCCGCCGGTGCTTCATCCTGTTCCCCGAGCAATAGCAGGCCGGCCCTGGTATGCGCCAGTTCCGGCCTGTATGCGCGATTGGAAAGAAACGAAGCCTCATCCGGGCCTGCCGCGTTCAGCGTATTGATACCGGTGACCGGCCGCCCTCCCTCTTCCAGGCGGCCGCCGACGAGCTCAGCGACCTGTTGTGGTGAAAGCGGATGCACGGGGAAACGGCTTATTTCGCATCCAGGAGTTTGGTGATCATGGCCGTGACATCGTGCTTGGGATCCACATACAGGAAAGCGGACTTGGGCATGATCATGTCATAGCCATGCTTGGAGCCGTAATCCTTCATGACTGCCTGAAACTTGGCGCCAACATTCATATCGAGGCGATTCTTTTCGGCCACCAGCTCTTCCTGCGCATCCTGCCGCTTACGCTGCAGGTTTTTGCGCATTTCCTTCAGCTCCTGCTGTTTTTGCGCCAGGCGGTCCGGCGACATCGCCATCGACTGTCCCATCAGGTCCTTTTCAGCCTGATTGATCTTGTCCAGAAGCACGTTCAGCTCTTTCTGCTTTTTCGATTTCAGCGCTTCCAGGCGCTTGATGCCGGCCTGGTAGTCGGCTGTATTTTCAACCGCGCTCTTCACATCCACGTAGCCGAATTTCAATTCCTCCGCCTGGGCCATAGCAGCCGCAAACATCAAACCTGCCGCCATCACGGAACCGGCCATCATCATGCGCATATTTCTGTTATTCATCATATCAATCCTCTTTTTTAGACTCAAAATGCTCCACCCAATGCGAATTCAAAGTTTCTCACGATATCCCCGCTGGCCTTTTTAAGCGGGAAACCCCAAACGAAGGAAATCGGTCCCACCGGCGAAATCCATTCGATACCGAATCCTGCCGAAGAACGCATTCTGGATAAAGAAAATGATTCCCTGATATTGATCGCCCGATTGGCGACGATGCTGTTGACCTCGCCCCACAACGTACCGGCATCGGCAAACAGCACCAGCCGGAAACCTGGCGTATTTATATACGGAAACGGCATGAACAGGTTCACCGACGCCCTGACCTGCCGATCGCCGCCAACCGCTTCACCATTCTGGTCGCGCAGCGAAATGCCGTAGGAATCGAAGCCGCGAATCGTCCCGATGCCGCCCATCGAATAACGCCTCGACAGCAGCAGGTCACGTCCGCCGTAGGTATTGATCATCTTGGCGTTGAAAGACGGGTTCAGCACAATATCGTTTCGCTCTCCGAACGGGAAATACCAGTTCGAGGAAGCCTCCGCCTCCCAGAAACGGTTATCGCCTCCCAGACCCGCAACGCTGCCGCGCAGAAAGTCGTAGTGACCTGACGTGGGAGCCATGGCCTTGTCGCGATTATCCCAGGAGATGGTCTGGCTCAGTTCGCCTACCGTCTGGGTGCCCTGCTGGGAGAGCAGCAGCAATGATGAAGTGGCAGGGTCAAGGCCCGAAATCGTCGTTGTACTGTACTGATAGCCAATATGGTAATGAATATGATCGCTTAATGGGATACCAAAATTAACCCCGCCCCCTTGCGACTTCTGACGATAGGTCAGCGCCGAAAAAGGATCGCTTTGCGACTTGAACAGGTTCACCGAAGCACTGACGTTTCTTCCCATGAAATAGGGATCGGTAAAACTGGCGTTATAGTTCTGCGTCTGGCTGCCGAACGTGCCGTTCAGACTGCCCTTGTAGCCCTTGCCGAACAGGTTGTTCTCCGAGAGCTTGGATGTGAAAATCAGTTTCTCGGTCTGGGAATAACCGATACCGAACGATAAGGAGCCTGATTTCTTCTCCGTTACATCGACCTTCATCCTGACCTTGTTGGCATCGGAGCCGCGTGGCAGTGAAATGCGTACATCCTCGAACAGCGGCGAGCGGGTCAGCACCTCGCGGCTGCGATTGAGCTGGCTGGCGGAATAGCGCGCCGCCTCCGACTGTTTCAGTTCGCGCCGGATCACCGCATCCTCGGTCTTGTCGTTGCCGGCGATTTCGATGCGCTCGATATAGACCTCGGCTCCTTTTTCGATATCCATTTCGATACTGACCGTACGTTCGGCAAGATGGCGCCGGAACAGCGGCGTTACGGTCGCAAAGGCATAGCCTTCATCGCCCACCCTTTCGGTCAGCGCCAGAACGGTTTCCCGAAGCTTTTTCAGGGAGTAGACATCGCCCTTCTCCAGCGTGACCAGCTCCTTCAGAGTCGCCGCATCCGGCACCACGTCGCCTTTCAGCGTGATATCGGCGATGTGATAGCGGGGCCCTTCAGCAATTGCAAAGGTCAGATCGAAGTGCTGTTTGTCCTCGGTCATCGCCAGACGCGACGACTCGATTTTCGCATCCAGAAAGCCGTTGTTCTGATAATGCTCGATCAGCATCTGTCCGTCGGCGCCGAAGCGTTTCTGATCGAACACATCGCGATCGCTGAACCAGGTGATCAGCCCCGTCGTTCGCGAGGCGATGGCATCCAGCAGCTCGGCATCCGAAAAGGCGCGGTTGCCGATGAAGGAGATGCGCTGAATACGCGTCACATCCCCTTCATGGATATGAATATCAAGATTGATACGACCGTCATCCAGTTTGTGCGGCACGAAGTCGACCTGCACCTGATAATAGCCTTTCTTCAGATAACCCTTGCGGATCGTATTCAGGTCGGCCTTCATCAGTTGCGGGCTGAACACATAGCCCGGTTTCAGCTTCAGGCGCAGTTTCAGGTCCTTGCTCTTGACCTCCTCGTTGCCATGCAGCTCCACCTTGGCGATCAGCGGGTACTCCCGGACATGATAGATCAGCCGCACGCCCTGGTCGTTGCGGATGCCCTCCACGCGGACATCCCGGAAATCGCCACTCTCGTACAGGCGCCGGACATCACGGCTGATGATCTTGCGATCGAGGCGCTGACCCGGCTTCGCATCCACGCGGGCCAGAATCGTTTCCTTCTCGACAAAATGGTTGCCCTCCACATCGACTGCAACAATCAGCGGCGCATCGGCTGCATTCGCCGGACTCGGCGCGGCCAGCAGTACGGCCAGCAACATGAACGGGATCACTCTGAGCATATCAACCTCTGAACAGCCTTGAAATATCGTTGTAGAATGCGAACACCATCAGCGCGACGATCAGCAGCAGCCCGATCATCTGCGTGATCTCCATTGCCCGCGGCGGCAACGGCCTGCCGCGCAGTTTTTCCAGACCGAGATAGACCAGATGGCCACCGTCGAGGATCGGCACCGGCAACAGGTTCAGCACACCCAGATTGACCGAAATCAGGGCCAGGAAGGTCAGGAATGCCACAATCCCCAGATCCGCCGTCTGTCCGGCCAGCTGGGCGATGGCGATCGGGCCACCGAGATTCTCCGGCGAAATGGCCGCTGTCAGCATTTTTCCAAACACCTGCAGCGTCAGCACGCTCATCTCCCAGGTGCGCTGGAATCCGTAACCCGCGCCCTCGACAAGGCCCATGCGATAGGTTTCCATGCTACCCAGCACGCGCGAGCTCAGACGTACACCGATCTTTCCCTGCCTGTTCTCATCCTGCTCCGGCACCACCTGTAACTGCAGACGAATATCATCCCGCAACACCAGCAGATCGACTGGCCTGCCCGAATGACTCTTGATACGTTCGATGAACGCCTTGATATCAACGACATCCCTGCCATCGACCTTGACGACAACATCTCCCGCACGGATGCCGGCATGTTCGGCCGGGGAATCCGGCATGACCTGATCGATGATCAGCGATAATCCCGGGTCAAAGCCGAGCAGCTCATCAGCCACATTGACAAGCAAAGCATCCCGATCCGGCTGCGGCACCGGCACGCGCAGCTGCAACTCTCTCCGGTCGCGCTGCAGCCGCAGTTCGGCCTGCCGACCGACCGCAGACTTCAGCATCTCCTCCATCTGCTGCCAGGCATGCACCTCACGGCCATTCACGGCCAGCACCCGGTCGCCGGCCCGCAAGCCCGCCTGTTCGGCAATCGAGGCCGGCGCCACATGTCCGACCACCGGCGGCAGAACGGTCTGCCCCATCCAGCCGACCATCATATAGGCCACAATCGCGAAAAAGAAATTGAACAGCGGGCCGGCCACGGCGACCGCAGCACGCTTCCACACCGGTTGTACGTCAAAGGCCCGCTTCCTGTCTTCCTCGCTCAGCTCAGCCTTTGCCTCCTCGCCCATCTCGTCGGGATTTTCGCCCAGCATCTTGACGTAACCGCCCAGCGGAATCATCGCGATCACATACAGTACTTCCCTGTCGGCGCTACGCCAGGAAAGCAGCGCCGGCCCGAAGCCGATGGAAAACTTCTCGACCTTGATGCCAAGCCTGCGGGCCACGATGAAATGACCGAGCTCATGCACTGCGATCAGCAGCGCAATCGCTACAACAAAGGAGAGCGATGTATGCAGGATTTCCATCATCTTCCAATCACCTCGGCAGCCGCCTTCCTGGCGGCGGCATCAATCATCCATACCTGTTCAAGATCGCCAACGGGTATATTTTCCACCCTTTCAAGGACTTTCTCGACCGTCGCGACAATATGCATGAAGCCGATGCGCCGCTCCCGAAATGCCGCGTTGGCTACTTCATTGGCAGCATTCATCGCGATTGCAAGCGAATCCTCTCCCCCCATCACCTCGCGCACCAGACGCATGGCCGGAAACTTCCTTTCGTCCACCGCCTGAAAATCCAGACTCCCTGTTTGCGCCAGATCCAGCCGGCTGATGCCGGTTTCCAGCCTCGGTTCGGACTGCATCGCATAGGCAATCGGCATACGCATGTCCGGCATCGCCAGCTGCGCCAGCACCGAGCCGTCGGTATATTCGACCAGGGCATGGACGATGCTCTGCGGATGGATAATCGCCGACAGTTTCCCGGCCGGCAGATCGAACAGCCACCTCGCCTCGATCAGTTCCAGTGCCTTGTTCATCATTGTCGCCGAATCGACACTGATTTTGGCACCCATGTCCCAGTTCGGATGCGCCACCGCCTCCTCTGGCGTCACATCGGCCAGGCTTGCCGGATCGCGATCGCGAAACGGCCCTCCCGAAGCGGTCAGAATCACCTGCGCGACCGAGTCCCTGTCATGCCCCATCAGGCACTGATGCACGGCCGCATGTTCGGAATCCACGGGCACCAGCTCGGCACCCGATGCCCGTGCCGCCTGCATGAAGATCGAGCCCGCCGTAACCAGACACTCCTTGTTGGCCAGACCTACCCGCTTGCCGGCCCGCACCGCAGCCAGCGTGGCGGGAATACCGGCCGAACCGACCATCGCGGCCATGACCATATCCGTTTCGGTGGCCTGAGCCAGTTCCACGGCAGCATCCATACCGGCAGCCAGTTGTACGCCGGCCGGCAGCCTTCCCTTCAGACGCCCCGCCGCTCCGGCATCGGTCATCACAACCCAGGCCGGATGCAGGCGCTCCGCCAGCTCGACCATGCGCGTCTCGTTGCGATGTCCGACCAGCGCATGGGCGCAAAAGCTGTCGGCATGGCGCTCGATCACATCGGCCGTGCTGCAGCCGATGGAGCCGGTCGCCCCGAGTATGGTCAGACGCATTACCATTGCCGCCTCACAGCATGCCCCACAGCGCCCAGGTCACCGGCACGGCCATGATGATGGCATCGAGCCGGTCCAGAAGACCGCCATGACCGGGCAGCAGCCGGCCGCTGTCCTTGGCTCCGACCAGACGCTTGAGCAGGGATTCGGAAAGGTCCCCCAGCACGCCGGTCATCACTGCCACCAGCCCCAGAAGCGCGGCCTGCACGGGAGACAGCACATGCCAGGAAGTCCAGCAGAATACAGCCACCGGCACGCCGAAAATGAGCGCGCCGATCAGTCCTTCCACCGACTTGCCGGGACTGATGGCCGGACACAGTTTGCGCCTTCCCCAGCGCCGGCCGGTAAAATACGCGGCAATATCGGCCGCCCAGACTGCCAGGCAAACACCGATGATCAGCCCTCGTCCCTCCGCGCTGCCATGGGTATCGGCCAGCACCCAGACAAAGGCGAACAGCCAGCCTGTCATCCAGGCCGCGGCGGCAAAGGCGGCGAAGGACTGCTCGCCCGAACGGCTTTTGAGCACAAACAGCGCCAGCCAGCCCGTAAATAGCAGCAATATCGACGCAGCTTGCGGCCAAAAATAAAACCCCAGCCAGAAAGCGCCCGTCAGGGCCAGGTAGGCCATGACGGGGCGCAAATGCATCAGCAACAGCAACTCGCCGCACACCAGCATGCCCAGTATGCAGAGTCCGGCAGCGAAGCCCTGTGTCGAAGTATGAAAATACCATCCCCAGACCAGCGCCACCAGCACCAGCGCCGTGATGATGCGTTTCGAAAGTTCGCTCATGATGTCAGCTGTTCGCTGGTGCGCCCGAAACGGCGTTCGCGGGATGCGAAATCCCGCAACGCATCTTCAAGATCGGCCTTGCTGAAATCCGGCCACAGACAATCGGTGAAATAGAGTTCGGCGTAGGCTGCATCCCAGAGATGAAAATTGGAAATGCGTTTTTCGCCACCGGTACGGATCAGGAGATCGACCGGCTCGAAGTCATGACGCCACAAATAGCTGCGAAAGCGGACGGGATCCAGCGCATCCGCCAGCGAAGCGTCGCCGCTTGCCAGCACATCTCTCGCAAAACGGCGCACGCCTTCGACAATCTCCTGCTGACCACCATAGTTCAGGCACAGAATCAGCCGGATGCCGGTATTGTGCCGGGTTTTCTCGCAGGCATCCTCGACCGCCCGGCGGGCTGCTCCCGGCAGGGCGGC
>JAJRVH010000127.1 GCA_021545625.1 Zetaproteobacteria bacterium | reverse complement strand
TACAGATACATGCCGATGCCGATCAGCAGGATATCGATCATGATCAGGCCGAGCCCCCAGCCGGCCTCGTGCAGAAGCGGGGAGCCCAGCAGGCTGTCGGCCAGGATGACCAGCGGGTTGGGTGCGCCTGCGTCCAGTCCGTACCATCCCCAGCGGGCGGCGACCATCAGCACGGTGACAATGCCGATGCCGGCCATCAGGCGAAGTCCCTTGGTACGCTGCTCTCCGCTTTCCCGCAGCCATTTCCATGCCAGCACCAGCGGCATCGCCAGTCCCATCGGGTGTATGCTGATCGCCATTGCGCAGATCAGAAGCAGCAGGAAATACCAGCTTGGAAACAGCGCTTTCGAGTCGCGTATTGCATCGTCAAGCCAGCCGGCAACGGCAAAGCAGAACAACAGGTAGATGCCGCTGCCGATGGCATCGGTTTGCATCAGTGTGACAGGCGCGATCAGCAGCAGGGCGGTGGCGATCATCGAGGCCTCGCCGCCGAACTGGCGCTCTCCCCAGCGATACAGCAGCAGCGATGTGGCAAAGAGCGTCAACATCGTGAATACCTTGGCGGCCGGCAGGCTGCCGGCCCAGTACATATCGAGTGGAACGAAGAAAATGGCGCGCAGATCCGGTACGCCGAACAGTGCGACCGGGCTGGCGATCTGGTGGATGATCGACCAGTTGATCAGCAGGTCGAGGGCTGCGGCTTCCTCGATGCCGTAATTGTCATAGCGGAACAGGGACATATATGCCCAGGCCAGGCCGATCAGGCCGATCAGGCCGAGATGACGGGGTTTGAACATATCTTGCAGCGTGGAAAGCATGGCAATACTACCTTTGAATCGTGGAATCAAGCCGTCGGGCTTGCCGGAAGATGCTGGATTGTAGCGTGCTGCGGGCGATGGGCAATGGGAGCTTGACAGTCATATAAGATATATTCAAAGTGCACCTTCTGTAAAGGTGCATTACAAGTAGATGTTACAGGAGGAGCGCATGGCGGGATGGTTTGGTCGACTTTCAGGCTTGATGGTTGTTCGGGGCTGCGTGCTGGCCGGCGTGCTGGTTGCCGGCACGCCTCATGCTGTTGCGGTGGAGGACGGGATGGCAGTGCTCCGCCATCAGTGTTCCTCGTGCCATAATCTGACGGGGCCGGCTCCCTCCGACCTGAAGGGACTATGGGCGCGCAAGGGGCCGGATCTGTTTTATGCCGGAAATAAATATCGTCGCGAATGGCTGGAGGCATGGCTGCAGAAACCGACGCGCATCCGGCCCGCCGGCATGTTCTACATGGATCATATCAGGCCGGGGCCGAAGCGGGATATGATTGATGCGGCGGGTTTGCCTGAGCATGTGCGGCTGGATGCATCTCAGGCAAAGGCGGTGGCTGCGGCCAGCACGTTCGATATCGTCTCGCCGGCCGACCGGCCGACAAATAACGCAATTGTCGATCATACGATGAGTGCTGCGTTGCGCGGGGCGATCACCGTGCTGATGAATCGCCCGGATGCCGATCCGAAGCTCGGCAAGGGTGATAATATTTTGTTACGCTGACAGCGGAGCGTGCAGGGGAGGGGGAGTGGTCTCTCCCCTGCATCATGCGTGACCGGCAGGGATGTGGTAGGGTGGTGTCTTGACGCTTGTGAAAGATATCCCCATAATGCATCTTTCTTGATCAGGACGTACAGGCGTCCAATACCATGCTAGGGAGGCACTATAGAATGATAAAATGGAAAATAATCGCCGCTCCCCTGATGCTGGCTGCTGGCTGGCTGATGGCTGCGGGCGCTGCGCAGGCGCAGACGCTTGAGATGAACATGACGATCGATGAGGTGGAGATCGCCGTCGCACCGGATCTGAACTACAAGGTGTTCGCCTTTAATTCCCAGGTGCCCGGGCCGCTTATCCATGCGAAGGAAGGCGATGACCTGATCATCCATGTGACCAACAACACGTCGCTGTCCCACACCATTCACTGGCACGGCTTCCATCAGACCAATTCATGGCGCATGGACGGCGTGCCTGATATTACCCAGCAGGGAATCAAGCCGGGTTCGACCTTTACATACAAGATCAAGGCCGATCGTCCCGGTACGCTCTGGTATCACTGCCATGTCAATGTGAATGAGCATGTGGGCGTGCGCGGCATGTGGGGGCCGATTGTTATTGATCCGTTGCACCCGACCAAGCTGGAGCAGAAGGTAACAAAGGAAGTGCTGATGATGATGTCCACCTGGGAGTCGGCCAATGCGGACAAGTATGGCACAGGCGCCACGCCGTATGATGTCGAGGACTACTTCTCCGTGAACGGTCGTTCGTTTCCCTACACGCAGCCGATTCGCCTGAAAACCGGCGACGTTGTGCGCGTGCGTATCTTCGGCGCGGGCGGCGCGATTCATTCGATGCATATCCACGGGCATGACTGGACGGTGACGCACAAGGATGGCCTGCCGCTGTCGGCGCCCTATATGTCCGAAACCATTCTGGTCGGTACGGGCGAACGTTACGATGCAATCTACGTGGCCAATCACAAGGAGGGTCGTTTTATTTTCCATGACCATGTGGACAAGCATGTGACGGCTCGCGGAAAGTTCCCGGGCGGTCCGATTACCATTCAGGAGTACGAAGGCACTCCGATGGACGACTGGTATGTCTGGAAAGACAAGGATTACGATCCGGATTTCTTCTACAGCGAATCAATGAAAAAAGGGTACGGGTTGTTTGAGAATCCGCGTTTCCGGGGTAAATCGTTCAAGAAAAAACGTGGCCATCGCCACAACTAGGGATTGATTATGAAACGATTGATTTTGTTTTCATTGCTGGCGGTTATCGTCTCCCCTGCGCTGGCGAGCGCAGGGGAGGATGGCGCCGCGATTCTGAAAAACCGCTGCGCTTCCTGCCACGACCTGAAGGGTCCGGCGCCGCAGACCATTCGCGAGTTGTGGAAACGCGATGCGCCGGATCTGTTCTATGCCGGCAACAAGTTTCGCCGCGAATGGCTGGTGGAATGGCTGCAGAAGCCTGTGCGCATCCGGCCTGCCGGCGTGAATTACCTGCGTAACATCAATTCGACGCCGCCGAAAAGCCAGAAAGGCAAGGCGGGTCGCAAATTCGATGTGCTGTGGGGCGAGGTGCTGAGGCCTCTAAAGCATGTGAAGCTGAACAGGGCCGAAGCCGAGGCGGCTGCCGATGCATTGATGGATCTCAGACCGCACTATGAACTGGTGGCCGGCAAGAAGCTGGATTCGAAGGTGAAGGTGACGTTGGACTCGGGCGAGCTGCTGATCGACAAGGTCTACGGATGTCTGTCCTGTCACCAGATCGAGCCGGGCTATGGCGGCTATACCGGGCCGGAACTGTACACGGCCGGGGCAAGGCTGCAGCCTGAGTTCCTGTTGAGTTATATCGATCGCCCGAAGAACTGGGATCCGAAAATCTGGATGCCGAACATGCATGTCAAACCGGATGATTTGCAGAAGATCGTCCATTACCTGATTCTGCTGTCGAAGGAGGATTTCGATGCGTCCAACTAAGATGATGTTCGCTGCCGGGCTGTTGATGTTTCTGGCGGCTCCGGCCCTGCATGCCGAGGAGGCGTTCCTGAACTACAAGCAGTATTGCATGCAGTGCCACGGCATGCATGGCAAGGGGGACGGCGTGAATGTGCCGGCGATGAATATCCTTCCCCGTGACCATAGCGACAACAAGTACATGATGTCGCGCACCAATACCGAGATCTACAAGGCCATCAAGTTCGGTGGCCCCGCAGTCAGCAAGTCAGTGAAGATGCCCCCCTGGGACGATGTCTTTACCGAGGATGAGATTCGGCAACTGGTTGGTCATATCCGAACCCTGTGTTGCGAACAGGAACTCGTTCGTGGTGTCAACTTCCGTTAAAACCGGAAGCTCTCGAGAAAAAGCCGCCGTTCCCGGGAACGGCGGCTTTTTCTTTATGGTCGCGTGGTTTGGCCGCGCCAAACAAGCGGTGAGCAACGCAGGCAGGTGCCATCTCGGGGCGCGGCCGAAGGGATGGCGCCGTGCAGTCGTGTCAGGCTGCGGTTTCCGCCGGATCGCTCTTCCGGCTGCGTTTTTTCTCCGCCCGTTGCGCCTGGGCCTGGATGATGTTGGCGTCCAGAATGCTGATCACTTCCCTGGCATTGGCATGTGACCCCAGCACATCGGCCAGCGAATGGCGATCCAGTACTTCCATGAATGCCTTGCGCGCCTGATAAAGCACGCGCTTCAGATGGCAGGCGGGGCTGATGGAGCAGTTGTTGTTTTCCTTGTCGAAGCACTCCAGCAGGTTCATGTGCGGTTCGGTCTGCCGTATGACCGTGCCGATATTGATCTGCTCGGGTGGAAAGGCCAGATGCATGCCGCCGGACTTGCCGCGGATGGTTGTAATCCAGCCGTGGATCGATAGCTGATGCACGACCTTGACCAGATGGTTGCGCGAGATCTGGTAGGCATCGGCCAGCTCGGTAATGGTGACCCGGCGATCCGGATGGGAGCCAAGATAGAGCAGAACGCGCAGGGAATAATCCGTATATTGAGTCAGCTGCATGAGCTAATGATAGATGCGGTTGACATGTTTTGTCCAGTGTATGTATGATATGCATCCTTCATACATCTTATTGGTATGAAAATTATTTACTCTTTACGAATGGAGGAGGAACTGATGAGTACTGTATACGAACAACTGGGTGGCGAAGCCGCGATCAATGCGGCGGTGGACATCTTTTATCGCAAGGTGTTGGCCGATCACTATGTAAACCGCTTCTTCGAAGGCGTTGACATGGAGAAGCAGGCCGCCAAGCAGAAAGGCTTCCTGACCATGGTCACGGGTGGCCCGAACAACTATACCGGCAAGGACATGCGCGAAGGCCATAAGCACCTGGTCAAGATGGGGCTGAACGACAGCCATTTCGATCACATCATCTGTCACCTCCGTTCCACGCTGGCCGAGCTGGGCGTGGCTCAGGATCTGATCGACACCGTCATCAGCGTTGCGGAGAGCACCCGCGACGACGTGCTGGATCGCTGATATGCATCTGGAAACCTTTATTCCCGCATTCCTGTTTTTCGCGGCGCTCGGGTTGATATTGCCGGTGTGGTTGTCGAATGTCTCGATGGCAGGCCGGATGAGTCCGGAAGAGCTGGCGAAGGGGGCAGCCGAGGCCGAAGCGGCAAAGGCCGAGCCCAGCGTATTCGAACAGATCGGCGGTGCGGCAGCCGTGGATGCCGCAGTGGATATCTTCTATCGCCGGGTACTGGCGGATGCCTATGTGAACCGCTTTTTCGAGGGCGTGGATATGGAGAAGCAGGCCGCCAAGCAGAAGGCGTTCCTGACCATGGTCATGGGCGGCCCTCACAATTATACCGGCAAGGATATGCGCGAGGGGCACAAGCACCTGATCAAGATGGGCCTGAACGATAGCCATTTTGACCATATTCTGATGCATCTGCGTGCCACACTGGCCGAGCTGAAGGTGCCGGATCACCTGATCCAGACCATTATTTCAGTGGCTGAAAGCACCCGCGACGACGTGCTGAATCGCTAGGGCGTTTTTGCACAGGCGATAAATGTCAGGGCATCCGGCTGGGTGCCCTTTCATTTGTGGCATGAAGCATGCTCGCCGATAGGATTGATTGAATCTTGTTCCGATGGAGATAAAACATGCCGACGATCAATTTTGAAGGAAAGGATTTCTTTTGCGCCGAAGACGAAACGGTGCTGGAGTGCATGACCCGGCACGGGGTGATGATACCGTCCTCGTGCCAGAGCGGCGCCTGTCAGACATGCATGATTCGTGCCCTTGAAGGGAAGCCGACGGCAGAGGCGCAGCAGGGGCTGAAGGATACGCTGAAGGCGCAGAACTATTTTCTTGCCTGTGTTTGCAGGCCCGATGGTGACATGACCATCGGCCTGTCGACCGTTTCGCCAAAATATCGGGTGAGCCTGCTTGAGAAGGAGGCCCTGAACGAGTCCGTCATTCGCCTGCGCCTGCAGGAGCCGGACGGTTTTTCCTACAAGGCCGGCCAGTTCATCAACCTGATGCGCCCGTCGGATGAGCTGACCCGCAGCTATTCGCTGGCCAGCATGCCTGGCGACGGGTTTCTCGAACTGCAGGTCAAGCGCGTGCCGGAGGGGCAGATGAGCAACTGGCTGTTTGACGATCTGCAGATCGGCGACGAGGTGGAGTTTTTCGGTCCGGCCGGTGACTGTTTCTATATCCCGGGGTCTCCCGAGCAGCCGTTGCTGCTGGTCGGCACGGGTACCGGTCTGGCGCCGCTTTACGGCATTTTGCGCGATGTTCTGGCCGAGGGGCATACGGGGCCGATTCATCTGTTTCATGCCAGCCTGGCGGCGGCCGGCCTGTATCTCGTGGACGAACTCCGGTCGCTGGCAGCCGGGCATGAGCAGCTGCATTATATTCCCTGCGTATTGCATGGAGATGCGCCGGAGGGTGGCCGTCAGGGCAATATCACGGACCTTCCGGCCGAAGTGCTCGGTTCGCTGAGCGGCTACCGCGTTTTTCTGTGCGGCGACCCGCCAATCGTGAATGCGCTGCGCCAGAAATGTTTCCTGGCCGGCGCATCGATGCAGGCCATTCACGCCGACCCCTTTGTGTTTACGCCTGCGCCTGATGCCTGAAACCTGCTGAGCCGCTTCTGCCCGGGCCTGTATTGTCATTGGCAGACCGGACGATAGAGTGCCAGTCCTGATGGAAAGGTCGGTTTTGAGGTGAAGGAAAGAGACGAGCACATTCTCCGTCAGGTTGTCCGGGCCTATCTCGATACCGGGCATCCGGTTGCTTCGCGCACCCTTTCCGAGCAGGGGGAGCTGAATCTCAGTCCGGCCTCGATCCGCAATGTGATGGCTGATCTGGAGCGCAGGGGCTTCCTTTATGCTCCGCATACGTCCGCAGGGCGCATACCGACGGACAGCGGATTACGATATTTCGTCGACACGCTGATGACGGTGGATCCCGATATCCGGCGCAGCATGGAAGAGGCTGTGGCCCGCGATCTGGCCGAGGCCAGTGATCGCCAGGCGCTTTTACAGCGCGCTACCGATGAACTTGCCAGTCTGACCCGTTTCGCCGGCATGGTCTGGGTTCGGGAGCGTCGGCCGCAGCGGATTCGCAGACTGGAACTGGTGCCGGTATCGAGCGATCGCCTTTTGGCTGTCATTGTTACGGATACCGGCGATGTGCAGAATCGTCTGGTCAGTCGTCCGAGGAGCCTCGGGGACGGGGATCTGCAACATCTTTCCCGCCGTTTGAGCGAAATACTCGAATGCTGCGACTTCAGGGAGGCGGGCTGCCGCCTGCGCCGGGAGATGGAGAGCGACCGGCTGCATGTCCGGCGTTTGCTCGCGGACTTGAATCGCTGGGCCGATGCCCCTACAGAGGGCGAGAACGATCTGTTTGTCAGCGGGCAGCGGCAGTTACTGGATATGCCAGAGTTCGCGGTGATCGATACCGTGCGTTCGCTGATGGCGACGATCGAGGAAAAGGAACAGTTGCTGCATCTGGTCGAACAGGTTGAGCATGAAGAAACCGGGGTGAAGGTGTTTATCGGTAGCGAACATGCGCTGGTGAACATGGAACAGGTTTCGGTGGTACTGTCCCGTTATGAGGGGCCTGCGAATATAGTCGGAACCCTGGGCGTGATCGGTCCCAAACGCATGCCGTACGAGCGCGTGTTGCCGATCGTGGATTGCACGGCCAAATGGGTTAGCAGAATGTTAGGAGGAAACATTGAACGCTAAGAAACAGAGCGGCGCCAAACACAAGAAAGACAAGCAAACGGGCAAAAAGGAAGGGGCAGGGCGGTCCGATGTTCCCGAAGCCGTTGCGGATGACGCCATGTCCGAAAAGCTTGCCGCTGCAGAACAGGAAGTGGCCGGACTGAAGGATAAGCTGCTGCGCGCCCATGCCGAAATGGAGAATCTTCGCAAGCGTACCCAGCGGGAGATTGCCGAGGCCCACAAGTTCGGCATCGAGAAGTTCGCCACCGCCCTGCTGGATGTCATGGACAACCTGGAGCGAGCCCTCGAGGTCGAGGAAGGCAACGAGGCGGCTGTGCGTGAGGGCATCGAGCTGACGCTGAACAGCTGGCACAAGCTGATGGAGCACTTCGAGGTTGAGCGGATCGATGCTGTCGGGCAGCCCTTCGACCCGCATCTGCACGAGGCGCTGTCGCAGATGCCGTCGGACGAGCCGGAAGGAACGGTCATCGCCCAGCATGTGGCCGGCTACAGGTTGCATGGCCGGCTGATTCGCCCGGCCAAGGTGCTGGTTTCAAGCGGTCCGGCTGACAAGGCGGACTGATTTCCGTTGATGCTCAGGGCTTGAAATGCCCGTGACGCATCCCCATAGAGGTATGCACAAGGTTTAGAAAAAGGTTCCCCCGCGGGGGCAGAGGAGATTTGCAAATGGCTAAAGTAATCGGTATCGATCTGGGCACCACGAACTCGTGCGTGGCCGTGATGGAGGGCGACAAGGCGAAGGTGATTGCCAATTCGGAAGGCGACAACACCACGCCGTCCGTCGTGGCCTTCACCGCCGACGAGCGGCTTGTCGGCGCGCCGGCCAAGCGCCAGATGGTGACCAATCCGGACAAGACCTTCTACGCGGTCAAGCGGTTGATCGGCCGCAAGTTCGATTCGGACGAAACCAAGCATCATCGCGAGCTGGTGTCCTATCCCGTCGTCAAGGCCGATAATGGCGACGCATGGGTCGAGGCGGATGGCAAGAAGATGAGCCCGCAGGAAGTCAGCGCCATCGTGCTGCAGAAGATGAAAAAGACAGCCGAGGATTATCTTGGCGAAGAGGTCAAGGACGCGGTGATCACCGTACCGGCCTACTTCAACGATTCCCAGCGCCAGGCGACCAAGGATGCGGGGGCGATCGCCGGCCTGAATGTGCTGCGTATCGTCAACGAGCCGACGGCGGCGGCGCTGGCCTACGGACTGGACAAGACCGAGGAAAATCATCTGATCGCCGTGTACGATCTGGGTGGCGGCACCTTCGATATCTCGATTCTTGAAATCGGCGATGGTGTGTTCGAGGTGAAGTCGACCAACGGCGATACCTTCCTGGGCGGCGAGGATTTCGATCAGGTGCTGATCAAATATCTGGCCGACGAATTCAGGAAGGAACACGGTGTCGACCTGACGGCCGACAAGCTGGCCCTGCAGCGCCTGAAGGAAGCTGCTGAAAAGGCCAAGATCGAGCTGTCGTCGGGCCAGCAGACGGAGGTGAACCTGCCGTTCATCACGGCCGATGCGAGTGGTCCGAAACATCTGCTGATCAAGATCACGCGTGCCAAGTTCGAGAGCCTGGTCGGTGATCTGGTCGAGAAGACGCTGGAGCCGTGCAGGAAAGCGCTCAAGGATGCGGGCGTGAAGGCGGCCGATATCCATGAGGTGGTGCTGGTCGGTGGCCAGACCCGCATGCCGCTGGTGCAGAAAAAGGTCGAGGAATTCTTCGGCCGCGAGCCGCACAAGGGCGTGAACCCGGACGAGGTCGTGGCGATCGGCGCCGCCATCCAGGGCGCGGTGCTGACCGGTGACGTCAAGGACGTGCTGTTGCTGGATGTGACGCCGCTGAGTCTCGGCATCGAGGTCGAGGGCGGTCTGTTCAACAAGATTATCGAGAAGAATACGACGATCCCGACCAAGAAGAGCCAGATCTATACGACGGCGGCCGACAATCAGACGGCGGTGACGATCAAGGTCGCCCAGGGCGAACGCGATATCTTCTCGGCCAACAAGCTGCTGGGCGTGTTCAATCTGGAAGGCATCGCGCCGGCGCCGCGTGGCGTGCCGCAGATCGAGGTCACCTTCGATATCGATGCCAACGGCATCATGCATGTGCATGCCAAGGACAAGGGCACGGGCAAGGAAACCTCGATCCGGATCGAGGCGGGTTCCGGTCTTTCCGAGGAGGAGATCGAGCGCATGAAGAAGGATGCCGAGGCGCATGCCGAGGAGGATCGCAAGCAGAAAGAGGCGATCGAAACCAAGAACCGCGCCGATGCACTGGTCTATTCCACCGAGAAATCGCTCAAGGAACATGGCGACAAGGTGGATGCGGATACCCGCAAGGGCATCGAGGATGCGCTTGATGAACTGAAGAAGGCCATCGAGGGCGGCGATGTCGAAACCATCGGCAAGGCCGAGCAGAACCTGGCCGGAAAGGCTCAGAAACTGGGCGAGGTGATTTACCAGCAGATGCAGCAGGAGTCCCAGGCTTCGGCCGGGGGCAGTGCCGATGCATCGACCGGTACGGCCCAGGATGCAGAGGTTGTCGATGCGGAAGTCGTGGACGAAAACGACAAGAAATAAGTGGATGTGAACGATGGGGAGCGGGGAGTGTAATCTCGCCGCTCCCTTTCGCATTCAAGATTTGCGGTTCGGGTTGATCCGCCAAGGGAGCGAGAGTGTCCAAACGCGATTATTATGAAATACTGGGAGTGTCCCGGGATGCCGACGAAAACGCCATCAAGCGGGCCTATCGCAAGCTTGCGATGAAATATCATCCGGATCGCAATCCGGATGACAAGGAAGCGGCCGAGAATTTCCGCGAGGTAACCGAGGCCTACGAGGTGTTGTCGGATGCCCAGAAACGCGCCCGTTATGATCAGTATGGTCATGCCGGTGTGGATGAGCAGATGCATGACTTCTGGGGACGGGGTGGCTTCCAGGATTCGCATGCCTTTCGTGATTTCGGCGATCTGTTCGGCGATGCGTTCAGCGAGATGTTCGGTTTCGGCGGTGGTGGAGGCCGGACGGCGCGCGGTGCTGATCTGCGCTATAATCTGACCATTTCGCTGGAAGAAGCTGCCAGCGGTCGCGAAGTGGAACTGCGTATCCCCAAGCATATGGCCTGCGGTACGTGTCATGGTTCCGGTGCGCGGCCGGGGACCAATCCGGTACCGTGTTCGACCTGCGGAGGACATGGTCAGGTACAGATGCAGCAGGGCTTTTTCGCGATGCGCCGGACATGCCCGACCTGTCATGGTTCCGGCACCCGTATCGAGTCTCCGTGCGTCGAATGCGGCGGTTCCGGCAGGGTCAAGTCCGAAAAGAAGCTGAAAGTAAAGATTCCGGCAGGCGTTTATGACGGGGCGCAGGTGCGCGTGGCCGGCGAGGGGGAGGCCGGGCCGCAGGGGGGTGCGCCGGGCGATCTGTATATCGTGATCTCGATCAAGCCGCATCCGATCTTCGAACGCGAGGGGCCGGATCTCTATTGTACGATGCCGGTGACGTTCCCGCAGGCGGCGCTTGGCGCCGAGGTCGATGCTCCGACCCTGAACGGCAAGGTGAAGATCAGGATTCCGGCCGGCACCGAGGGTGGCCGCGTGTTCCGTTTGCGCGGACATGGGGTGCCGGATGTGCGGGCCGGCCAGAAGGGTGACTTGTACGTGAAGGTGCAGATTGCGGTGCCGAAGAAGCTGTCGGCCCGCCAGGAGGAATTGCTGCGGCAGTTTGCCGAGGAAACGGGCGATGAGGTGTATCCGGAGCGATCGTCATTTCTGAGCAAGGTGAAGGAATTCTGGGACGACCTGTCCCGCGAGGTGAAATGATGTCCGACCTGAAAATCATCGTAGCCGGCGCATCGGGCAGGATGGGGCGCATGCTGGTACGTGCCGTTGCCGATATGGATGGCGTGACTCTGGTCGGGGCGACCGAGCGGACGGCCTCGCCGCTGGTTGGCACCGATGCGGGCATTCTGGCCGGTATCGGGGCGCTGGGCGTTGAAGTGTGCGACGACCTGTGTGCTTTCGGACAGGCCGATGTGCTGATTGATTTTACGGCTCCGGCCGCGACGCTGGCGCATGCCGAATTCGTCGCGGACCGGGGCATGCGCATGGTGATCGGCACGACCGGGTTCGAGGCTCTGGATCTGGATCGCCTGAAGCAGCTGTTGCGGGACACACCGGTTGTCATGGCCGCCAACTATTCCGTCGGCGTCAATCTGGCGCTGGATCTGATCCGGCAGGCGGCTTCGGTGCTTGGCGATGACTACGATGCCGAAATCTTCGAGGCGCATCACAGGCACAAGGTCGATGCCCCGAGCGGCACGGCGCTGGCTATGGGCAGTGCGCTGGCCGAAGGTCGCCGCGTCCGGCTGGAGGATGTCGCGGTGCGATCCCGCGACGGCATTACCGGCGAACGCAAGGCGGGCACGATCGGCTTTTCGGTCGTGCGCGGTGGCAACATCGTCGGCGAACACAAGGCGATGTTCATTGCCGACGAGGAACGCATCGAGATCAATCATATCGCCTCGGAC
>JAJRVH010000126.1 GCA_021545625.1 Zetaproteobacteria bacterium | reverse complement strand
ATTCAGGAGGCCGCCAGTTTAAGGGAGGAAAACAGACAGCTGCGCAATATTCTCGATATTGCCGGCATCACCGGCTATCGCTGGCATGCGGCCAAGGTGCGCGGCCGCAGTCCCGAGGCGATGAGTCAGCGGCTTCTTTTACAGGTTCACGGCGTATCCGCCGATGACGTGATCGTTTCCAGCGAAGGCCTTGTCGGACTGGTCGATACGCTGACGGGCCGACATGCCACCGTGCGTACGATTCTCGATGCATCCGTTGCCGTGCCCGTGACGATTCCCGGCACCAGTCTGGCGGCCCTGCTGCGCGGCCAGGGCGACAGCCTGAAGGTGAGTTTTGTGCCGCTTGAACATGCGCCGGAAGCCGGCGCGGTGCTGTACACCAGCGGCGCCGGCGGCCTGTTTCCGCCCGGCATTGCCGCGGCCCGTATCACCCGCGTGCGTCCGATGCCCGGCCGCCTGTTTGCACAGATCGAGGCCGAGCCCGTGGCCCACTGGCAGCGGGACAACTGGCTGGCGGTCGCTTCGCACATGGAGTATGACGAGCCATGACGGCGCTGATCGTGTTGTTCCTGTCCTGGCTGGGAAACTGCCTGAATCTTGCCTTTGCCCATACGATGGTACAGCCGGACTGGGCGCTGGCATTGTTGCTGGGCAGCCTGCTGGCGCATCGCGGCAACTGGGTATGGGTATTGCCGGGAGCGGCCATGCACGACCTGATGCTGCACTGGTCGATCTGGGTCAGCCTGCCCGCCACTGCCCTGGCGCCGTTGCTGCTGATCTATCTGGACGAACATCTGGGCGCGGGACTGCCGCAGCGCCTGGCCCTGCTGCTGATCAATACGACGATGTTGCTGTCGTGGGGCTGGAGCATGCAGGCCTGGCTGCTGACGGTCAGCCTGGCGGCCGCCTGCTGGTATCTGATGAGCAGACAATATGCATACGCAGCTTGATTGCCGTCGCCGTTTCGATTTCCGCATTCTGGTTTTCTACGGGCTTATGCTGCTCATGCTCGGCATTCTGGCTTCCCATATTCTGCATCTGCAGTGGGTCGAACATCAGCGCCTGATGCAGCAGGCGGATCGCAACCGTATCAATATCGTGCCGTTGCTGCCGGTGCGCGGCGAGATTGTGGATATCAGGGGCAGGCCGCTGGCCAGCAACCGCATCGCCTATCAGGTGATCATGATTCCCGAGCGCGTGGAAAACCGGCAGACCGCATTGCAGCAGCTGGCGGAGGAGCTGCACTGGAGCGAGACGAAGCTGAAGCAGATCCGCAGGCGTATTGCGCATACCCGGCCCGACCGTCCCGTGCTGCTGGATGACAAGCTGAAGTGGGCCGATGTCGCGCCGATTGCCGCCCGCCTTCACCACCGCAGCGGCATCGACGTGCAGGCCGGCAGCTATCGCTATTATCCCTACGCCGGCACGATGTCGCACCTGATCGGCTATTTGTCGCTGGCGCGCGGCGAGGATATCCGGGCCGGTTATCTGCCGTCGGAATTCGTCGGCCGGACAGGGGTGGAGAAATCATTCGAATCCCTGTTGCACGGCCGCCCCGGTTCCCAGCAGGAGGAGGTGGATGCGCACGGCCGGCGTATTGCGGTAATCAAACAGACGCCGCCGGCGATGGGCAGGCGTCTGCGACTGACCGTCAATGCCCGCATCCAGCAGGCCGCTTCCGAGGCGCTGGGCAACCGTACCGGCGCCGTCGTGGCGCTCGATGTACAGACGGGAGCGGTGATTACGCTGCTCAGCAAGCCGGGATACGATACCAACCGCTTTATTACCGGTCTGGAAACCGAACAATGGCAGGCGTGGCTGAACGATGCGCGCAAGCCGCTTCTGAACCGTGCCACGCAGGCTGCCTATCCGCCGGCCTCGACCTTCAAGCTCGTATCCTCGCTGGCCGCCCTGCGCCGGCACATACCTCTGGCGCATGCCACGACGACATGCGAGGGCGCCGTCGAGCTGGCGGACAGAAAGCTGCGTTGCTGGAAGCGGACGGGACATGGGCGGCTCGGCATGCACCGGGCGCTGGTCGAATCCTGCGATGTCTATTTCTATGAACTGGGTGACCAGCTCGGCATGGCCAGCATCAGCGATGAGGCCGAGCTCTGGGGGCTGGGACAGAAGACCGGCATTGTCCTGTCACCCGAGTCGCGCGGCATTATTCCGACGCACAGTCCGGGCATGATGGCCGCCATGGCCCATGCGGGCAGTCACAGGCGACAGAAATGGTTTCGCGGCGAAACGATGATCACCGCCATCGGACAGGGAGCGGTGACGGTGACGCCGCTGCAGGTGGCCAGGCTGGCGGCGGCGATCGCCAATGGCGGCAGGGTGATGAAACCGTTGCTCAATGCTGCGGCCAGCCCGGAGGTGATCCGCGAGGTGGACGTGGATCCCGTGCAGCTGCAGGCGGTTCGCGACGCGATGTTCGACGTGGTCAATACGCCGCATGGCACGGCTTTCCGGCCGATGCGCGGCCTGCCCTGGAAGGCGGCCGGCAAGACGGGGACGGCTCAGGTGGTTGCGATGTCCCAGGACGATGACAAGGCAACGGCTCCCGAATACGACCGGCACAAGGATCATGCCTGGTTCATGGGCTATGCGCCTTTCAACCATCCCCGTATCGCCTTCGCGGTTTTTGTCGAGCACGGCGGACATGGCGGCAGCGCGGCTGCCCCCGTGGCGGCGGCACTGATCCGCGCCGCGGTTGCCGAGGGCTACGGGGAAGCATCGCAATGATATTGCGGACATTATACAGAATGGACTGGCTGCTGCTGGCCTGTCTGGTGAGCCTCGCGGCGCTGGGCATGTTTACACTTTATGCCGCCGTGCATCAGGGCGATAGCGGTCTGTGGCAGCGGCAGGCCATATTCTGGGCCGGCGGCACGGCGGCCTTTCTGGCCATGTGTTTCTTGCCGCTGCGCGTGCTGGGGCTGGCCAGCTGGCCGCTGTATGCCCTGGCGCTGATCATGCTGGCCCTGATCCCGTTCGTCGGCGAGGTGCAGATAGGAGCCCGGCGATGGCTGAATCTCGGTCTGGTTCATGTGCAGCCATCCGAGGTGATGAAATGGGCGCTGATGTTTGTGCTGGCCAACTGGTTTGCGACGCGCGAGGCGAACCGGATTTCCCATCTGTTCGTCGCGGTCGCGCTGGCCGCGCTGCCCGCATCGCTGATTGTGATCCAGCCGGATCTCGGTACGACGCTGGTGTTGCTGTTCGCGGCGACCGCGATGCTGATCGCGGCCGGATTGCCCTGGCGCTGGCTTGCCTATGCGTCGGCGGCGGCTCTGGCGGCGGCGCCGTTGCTGTGGCATTTCATGCACGACTACCAGAAACAGAGGGTGATGACTTTTCTGAATCCTGAATCCGATCCGCTCGGTGCCGGCTACCATGTGATCCAGTCGACGATTGCGATCGGTTCGGGCGGCCTGTTCGGCAAGGGCTATCTGCAGGGCACGCAGGCCCGGCTGCATTTTCTTCCCGAGCAGCATACCGATTTTATTTTCTCGGTGCTGGCCGAGGAGGGGGGCTTTATTGCCGTGGCGTTGCTGTTGCTGCTTTACGGCACGCTGATCGCACGCATGATCATGATTGCGGGCCGGGCCCACAGCCGCTTTGCCTCGTTGCTTTGTATCGGCGTGGCCTCGATTTTCATGCTCTATATCACCGTCAATATCGGCATGGTTTCGGGACTGTTGCCGGTGGTCGGCGTGCCTTTGCCGTTCATCAGTTACGGCGGCTCGGCGCTGGTCACGATGCTGGGGGCGCTGGGGCT
>JAJRVH010000125.1 GCA_021545625.1 Zetaproteobacteria bacterium | reverse complement strand
TAGTCGCTGACCACGCCGCTGGCAAAGAGATCCTGCTGATGCAGTTCCTGCCAGTGTCTCAGACGGGAAAAAAGGAACGACAGCTGTACGGCCAGCGCATGCCGGGACGGATCCTGATAAAAGAGTTCGATGAAAGGGTTGTCATCGACCTGTTCGAGAAAGGTGGCGGAGCCGAGCCTGTCGGCCAGGCGCGTGGTCAGCGTCGTCTTGCCGACGCCGATGGCGCCCTCGACGGCGATATGACAGCGGTTCAGCGGATGTTGAATGACCGCCATGTCAGTGCTCCCGGCTCACCATATGCGTCCTCCCGCCAGCGGCGGCTCGCCGGAGGCCAGCAGAAGACCGAGCAGTTGCCGCGCTGTCTTTCCCATGCCGGGATGTTGCCAGTCCGGAGCCAGATCGCAAAGGGGACGCAGCACGAACTGGCGGCGGTGCATTTCGGCGTGCGGCAGGGTCAGCTCATCGTCGCCCAGTTGCATGTCGCCGAAGGCCACGATATCGAGATCGAGCGTGCGCGCGCCCCAGCGATCGCCGCGTATGCGGCCGGCCTGGTGTTCCAGCCGTTGCAGGGTGCGCAGCAGCGCCTGCGGCGTCAGCGAGGTTTCGGCGGCCAGTACCGCGTTCAGGTAGTCGGGCTGTCCGGCGGGGCCGAGCGGGGGCGTCCGGTAGAGCGGTGAGGAGGCCGTGACATGGATGCCGGCTTGTGCATCGAGCTGTTCGCGGGCCATTCTGAAGGCGGCCTCGACAGGGCCGAGATTGCCGCCCAGCGCGATATAGACCGGTGTTAAGGACATGCGACGGCACCGCCGCGGCGAGGGTCGCCCGAGGCGCTGACACCGCCCCCGGAATCGATGGCGATCGCGTGAACGCCGCCGAAATACACGCTCTGCCGTTGCCATTCGTGTAGCCGCCAGCCGGCCTCCTGCAGCCGTTGCCGGTCGCTGTCGCGAAGCAGGCCCGGTTCGACGTCCAGTTGCCGCCATTCGTTATGCAGGCGCGGGGCATGGACAGCCGTTTCGACATCCTCGCCGTCCATGACCATGCGCGTCAGTACCTGCGTGATGGCGCCGCGCAGGCGGTTGGAACCGCCGCTGCCGAGAATCAGGCGCGGCCGCCCGTGCTGCATGAAGATCGACGGCGCCATCATCGAGGACAGCGTGGTGCCGGCCGGCAGGGCATGAAAGCCGAGCGGGTTGATGTCTTCCTCGCCCAGCATGTTGTTCAGATGGATGCCCGTGCCCGGCACGACGATGCCGGAGCCCTCGCCGTTGCTGCTGGTCAGCGAGACGGCCATGCCGTCATGGTCGATCACGCTGATGTGGGTGGTGCTGCCGAGCCGGTTGCCCGGCTCGGCATATCCGGAGCGCCCCGTGATATATTCGAGCTGCTGCGCATCGTGATCCAGACGCTGCTTATCGAGAACGGCCGCCGCAAAGCCTGTCCGATGGATGCCTTCGTCAAAGCCGTTGCGCCTGAGGTTGCTGGCCGCATGCAGGGCTTCGGCCATGCGCAAAGGTTCGCCTTTGCGCGAATCCGGCAGCCTTTCAAGCAGGGCGGCGGCATAGCTGATCAGGATGCCGCCCGATGAAGGGGGCGGATTGGTCAGCAGCATGCCTTTCAGCAGCGGTGTGGTCAGTGGCGCGCGGGTATGCATCTGCCCCGCCTGCATGTCTCGCATCCGTAGCGGCCCTTCCGGCGCGCATGCCCGGACGATCTGGCGTGCCAGATCGCCGTGGTACATCTCGGCAATACCCTCGATGGCGAGCATTTCCAGCGTGTTGGCCAGATCCGGATTGCGGAACAGTTCGCCTTCGACAGGCAATGCCTTTCCGTTTTTGCCCTGGCGGAACAGCCGGCGCGCCGTTTCGGTGTCGCTGAGGATCGGTTCGAGAAGCCCGAGGAACGAGGCCTGCAGCCGGTTCAGACGAATGCCATGGCGAGCCGCCTCGATGGCCGGCGAGAGCACCTCCCTCAGCGGCATGCAGCCGAAGCGGCGGTGGGCCTCGAACAGCATGGCCGGCAGCGACGGGCTGGCGACCGATGCCCGGCCGATATGGAAGGTTTGCACGGTGTCCCCGAAATCGATGGCGACCGGTTTCAGCGAGTCGGGAGCGGGCGGCCCCGAAGGCATGCGTGCGAAACCATCGAGCAGGCAGGCAGGCCGGTCCGGCGCGGATACCAGCATGAAACCGCCGCCACCGGCGCCGGTCAGGACAGGCTCGGCCGTGAACGATGTGCAGATGGCGGCGATGGCCGCATCGACGGCATTACCTCCATCGGCCATGACGGCGGCGGCAGCGGCAGCGGTGTCCGGATGCCCGGCCGCAACCGTGGCGCGGATTTTCGTCACGCTCATGAAGCCGGCTTTTTGACGATAAAGCCCTTCAGGTTCATGCGTTGCTGCAGGGTTTCCTGCAGCGTTCTGGCCAGATTGCGGGTGGCGCGCGGGCCAACCCATACGGCATACAGGTGCCCCTGTTTCGGTACGATTCTGGTCGACCAGCCCAGCCGGTTGATGCGCGCTGCCAGTTTGTCGGCGTGCGCCCGGTCCCTGAAGGCGCCGGCCTGTACGAAGTAATCGCCGCCGCTTGGTGGCAAGGCATGCCGGACGGGCGGCTTCGGCTTGGCCGGAGCCGCCCGGGTTGCAACCGGCACCGGCCGGGGGGATGTCTGCGGCTGTTCAGCCGTTTTCGCGCGACGGGCTTCGGGCTTCGGAGGAGGTGTTGTCACGGCGTTT
>JAJRVH010000124.1 GCA_021545625.1 Zetaproteobacteria bacterium | reverse complement strand
TGTGCTTTACTTCCTCGCCGCGCTGCGCCGAAAGCATCTTTTCGACGGACTGAACATTTTTGCCGCGCACCATTTCCACGGCCGCGGCCCCCACCGCATCAATGTAGGACTGGGTGAAATACGGTACGCTGTGATGGGCGGCCAGCAACAGGCCGCTGTTCAGGTCCACGACGGCGGCGCCCAGGGCACCGTCGACATTTCCTACCAGACTTTCCAGTGTTTTTTGCATATATCCCTCCGATTTGGATTACTATCTGTTGTTTTCGGCCGCTTCCTGCAGTACGCGTTTGACCAGTTCCTCCAGTGAGGCCTTTCGGGGTGCCTGATGATCGCTGATTTCCCTATGGTCTTTCGACCCCGTGACAATGTCCAGAAGTTTTTTTGCCGCCAGATTGGCGTGTCCCAGTACCCGGCCCAGGTTGATGTTGGCCCCTCCGACCACGGTCAGGGCCATGTTTTCGCCGGCGTGGATGATCGCCACGGTTCGCCCTGCCGATTCGATCACGACCTGCCTGCTTTTTCCTTCATAGCCCGTCTGGCCGGCGATCGCATCACCCAGCGCCAGTATCGATGCGCTCATCGCCGAAAGGGCATCGGCCGGAAGACCTTCCTTCGCCGCGTGCGTGATCGGCAGGCCGTCGACCGTGCAGAGAATGGCGGCCTCGATGGTTTCCGTTTCGCGCACAAGTCGGAGAAGTTCCTGTTCGCAAGGTTTTTCAAAGTCCTGGCTCATATCATCCCTTTTATCTGTTTCCATATACTATCTATGTTATGCGCCGATTGCTCCGGCGACTTCGTTCGTGATGCGTTCCAGCAGCGTTTTAAGCCCGGCCGGAACCCGGGAACACAGCAGGCTCAGATACACGGCCCTTCCGGCCACCAGGGTCCGGTACATGATCAGCATGCTGCCTCCGGAGAGGACCAGGGCGTTGCAGAGCGGCTCTCCGAAGCCGCCGTTTTCAGCCATCCGGTTCGATGTTTCCACAGCCATCGGCAGGTAAGGAGCGAACTCCTCCGCCGGCGCCGTACCGGCTTCGGCCATGACCAGTCCCTCGTCATTGATGGCCAGAATGCATGCGAGCCCGTGCTGTTGGCACAAGGTTTCGAGCGTATCCCGTAATGACATGCCTCCTCCCCGTAGCAGATGTCAACGCATGCATGCTAGCGGGGAGCGCCCCCGGGGAACAGCTGCGTTTTCCGATACTGCTTTCATGTGTATCCGTCGTTCATCCGGCCGGCGGTTTTTTGATTGTCAGGGGCACCTGGCCGAAGCATCTGGTAACGCACTCGTCGATCGATGTCTTGTTGATCGAGGGCCAGAAGGAACGATCGACGCGCAGCCAGCGTTCGGCGATGTTGTGCCCCAGGCCTTCGGCAAGAATGGACCGGCGCAACACCTTTTCGCGTTCCAGTGCCATCTCTTCGGTAATCAGCATGTGCATATGAGCCAGCGCCGGCGGTTCGCCCGAGTATTCATTTTCGCCTCCGAATGCGGCAACCATGAATGCGGTTTGTTTGTTGATCAGCGCCTGCTTGCTTTTACCTCCGAAGAACTGTCCGATCCATGGGTGGTCGAAAAGCGCATCGTACAGTCTTCGATGTACGCGGCGGACGACTTCGCTGCCGCCGATATCCTCGATGAGCGTTTCATCGCGATACGGCATGGGCGGGGCAGGCGCCTGTTCCGTCCATTCAGGATGCTGTTTCGCAGCGTTGATGATGATCGTTTCGATTTCATTGAACGTATGGACCCATGCCGCCCGTAGTTCCGCTGTAAATCTGTCGCCGAGCTGATCTGCCAGCGCCAGCAGAAGCGCCCGTCGGAACGGTTCCAGATGTTCGATGCGCATGCCGTAGGAAAAATGACGTTGCGCCAGCATCTGAATGGCCGGCTCGATGGACTCAAGATCGCGCATGTTGCGGAATGTGGCCATCATGCTGGTAAATTTCCGGTTCAGGGTTACGGCGCTGCCGCTGAAAATGGCCGCCTGGCCCGGGTCGATCTGAAAGAGGCGGGTGTAGAATTTTACGCTCAGATCGTTGATGTTGCCTCCGAGCCGGGCGATGCAATCGCGTACCCGGTTGCGTTCGGCCATTTTCTGTTTGTCGGTCTCTGGGTCGGCGTGCCTGTTCATGGTTGATGTCCGCGGATGGATTTTGCGAAAAATATCACACAGAAAAAATATTGGAATCCTTTGTTCCGGGCATGTGGACGTGGCGAAAGTAATGGCCTGCTATGTCTGGCTGCCGGCGACGCCGACGCGGTTGCGGCCGTTCTTTTTCGCGCCGTAGAGGGCCTGATCGGCGGCCTTGAAGGTTTCGGCGTGGCTGGAGTCCCCTGCATGGGCCGCCACGCCGATGCTGGCGGTGACGTCGATCGCGCCGTAGCGGGTTTCAAAGGGATGGTTTTCGATGGCCTTGCGCAGGCTTTCGGCCAACTGGGCGCTGACGGTCAGCGGGCTTTCTGGGAATACGACGCAGAACTCCTCGCCGCCGATGCGGGCCGGCAGGTCGGTGGTGCGGGTGCTCTCCTTCAGGATCGAGGCCAGCTGCTGCAGGATTTCGTCGCCGGCATCATGGCCGTAGTGGTC
>JAJRVH010000123.1 GCA_021545625.1 Zetaproteobacteria bacterium | reverse complement strand
TGCCGGCGAGGTGCTGGACATGGGCGTCGAGCACGGGCTGGTGAACAAGAGCGGCGCCTGGTATGCGAAGGGCAGCGAACGCATCGGGCAGGGTCGTGAAAATGCGATCCAGTATCTGAAGGAGCATCCGGACATGCTCGACGAGATCGAGGCGGGCGTGCGCGAGAAGCTGGGCCTTGCCCGCATCGAGGCGGCCGGCTGAGCAATCCGGCAGCAGGCTTGGATAAGGATGAACTGGCAGCATATCATGCTGCCGTTCGCTTTTTGAGCGCCCGCGAACATTGCGCCGCGGAACTGGCGGAGAAGCTGGCCCGGCGGGGATTTGCGCCGGCGTGTGTCGGGACGGTGCTGGCGCGGCTGCGGCGGGAGAACTATCTGAGCGAGGAGCGCTTTGCCGAGTTCTTCATCCGTTCGCGCATGCAGCGCGGCGAGACGCCGTGGCTGGCGGCCGAGAAGGCGCGCCTGAAGGGAGGCGAGCATGCGGCGGTGGCGGAAGCGCAGCGTGATGCCGAGGCCGGCTTCGATGAGGAGCGGGCATGCAGGCAGCTGCTGCGGCAGCGCGATCCGCAACGCCGTTACCGCGATGATGAACGGCAGTGGCGGCGGCAGGCGAGATTCTTGCAGAACAAAGGTTACCGAACTGCTACGATTCTGCGGGTTCTGAAAGAGGATTGACGGATGCGCGGCGGATGTTTCCGCCCGTCCGGCACGGATTGGGGTTGAAGATGAAAACATCGGAAATTCGACAGAGGTTTCTGGATTATTTCGCGGGCAGGGGGCACGAGGTCGTGCCTTCCAGTTCGCTGGTGCCGCATGGCGACCCGACGCTGCTGTTCACCAATGCCGGCATGGTGCAGTTCAAGCACACCTTTCTGGGCAATGAGCATCGCCCCTACAGCACGGCGGTCAGCAGCCAGAAGTGCGTACGCGCCGGCGGCAAGCACAACGACCTTGAAAACGTCGGCCATACGGCCCGGCATCACACCTTCTTCGAAATGCTCGGCAATTTCTCGTTCGGCGACTATTTCAAGAAAGAGGCCATTGCCTATGCCTGGGACTTTCTGACCCGCGATCTGGACATCGACCCCCGGCGTCTGTTCGTCACCGTATTCGAGGAGGACGACGAGGCCTACGATATCTGGGTCGATGACATCGGCATCCCGAAGGACAGGATCGCCCGCATCGGCGCCAGGGATAATTTCTGGTCGATGGGCGACACCGGTCCCTGCGGCCCGTGTTCGGAGATTTTCTACGATCACGGCCCGGAGGTCGCCGGCGGCCCGCCGGGTACGCCGGATGAAGACGGCGACCGCTTCGTCGAGATCTGGAACCTGGTTTTCATGCAGTACAACCGCGATGAGGATGGTACGCTCAGCGAGCTTCCCCGTCCCTCGGTCGATACCGGCATGGGCCTGGAGCGCATCGCGGCCGTGATGCAGGGCGTGCACAGCAACTACGATATCGATCTGTTCCGCAACCTGATCGCCGCCGCCGCTTCGGAGACCGGCGTGAAGCCCGGAGAGAGCGAGGAGCGCGATGTCAGCCTGCGCGTGCTGGCGGATCATTTGCGCTCGGTGTCGTTCCTGCTGGCCGACGGCGTGTTGCCCTCCAACGAGGGACGCGGCTTCGTGCTGCGCCGCATCCTGCGCCGTGCCTGCCGCCACGGCCGTCTGCTGGGCATGAAGGAGGCGTTCATATACAGGCTTGTCGATGCGCTGGTGGCCGAGATGGGCGATCACTTCACCGAGCTGAAGGAGGCCCGGGACAATATCCGGCGCGTGATCCGCATCGAGGAGGAGCGTTTTATCAAGACCCTCGACAAGGGGCTGAAGCTGGTGGAACAGGCCGTGGCCGAGGCCGGCGAGGGCGGCACGATTCCCGGCCGGACGCTGTTCACGCTGTACGACACCTACGGATTCCCGACCGATTTGACGGCGGACATCCTCAAGGGCCGGAACATCCGGCTGGACATGGATGGCTTTGAGATCTGCATGGACGAGCAGCGTCAGCGGGCCAGGGCCGCCTGGGGCGGTTCCGGAGAGTCGGCCCTGCCGGCGGCTGTCTTCGAGCTGCGCGAGCAGCATGGCGCCACCGAATTTCTCGGTTACAGCACGCTCGACGCAGAAGGCGTGATCACCGGCCTGATCTGCGGCGATCAGGCCGTCGGGGAAGCGGGCGAGGGAGACGAAGTCTAGCTGATCGCCAACCAGACGCCTTTTTATGCCGAGTCGGGTGGCCAGACCGGCGATACGGGGGTGATCCGCAGCCGCAACGCCGAGTTCGCCGTGACCGATACCAGAAAGGTGCTGGCCGATCTGTTCGTGCATGTCGGCAGGGTGAGCAGGGGCTTGCTCAGGGTCGGCGAAACGGCCCGGTTCGAGGTTGCCGGCGCGCGGCGCGCGGCCATCGCCCGCAATCATACCGCCACCCATCTGATGCATGCCGTATTACGCGATGTGCTGGGCGAGCATGTGAAGCAGGCGGGCTCCCTGGTGACCGATGAGCGTCTCCGCTTTGACTTCAGCCATCACCAGCCGCTTTCCGACGAGGAAAAACGACGGATCGAAGCGCGCGTCAACGAAGCAATCTGGGCCAATGATGCGGTGGAAACCCGGCTGATGACGCAGGACGAGGCCGTTGCATCCGGAGCGATGGCGCTGTTCGGAGAAAAATACGGCGATGAGGTGCGCGTGGTGTCGGCCGGTTTCTCGACCGAGCTGTGCGGCGGTACCCATGTGCGGCGCACCGGCGATATCGGCCTGTTCCGCATGGTGTCCGAAGCGGGTATTGCGGCTGGCGTGCGCCGCATCGAGGCGCTGACCGGCCCGGCCGCCTATGCAAGCTTCGTCGCCGATGCCGACAGCCTGAATGCGGCGGCGGCCAGTCTGAAGGTGCGTCCGGACGAGGTGTCGGAAGCAGTCGTCGCGCTGCAGGGGCGGCTGAAGGACAGTGAGAAGCAGGTGCAGTCGCTGAAGGCGAAGGCGGCCACCGGTCAGCTGGACGAACTGATTGCGCAGGCGAAAGACGTGAACGGCATCCGTCTGCTGACCGCCGAGGTAAAGGATGTGGCCGACATGCGCGATTTCATGGATAAAGCAAAAGCCAAACTGAAATCCGGCGTGATTGTATTCGGTCAGATCAAAGGTGATAAAGTGCAACTGGTTGCAGGTGTTACCAAAGACCTGACCGATCAATACAATGCAGGAAACATCGTGCGCGAAGTGGCGCAGGTCTGCGGCGGCAG
>JAJRVH010000122.1 GCA_021545625.1 Zetaproteobacteria bacterium | reverse complement strand
TGGGCAAGACACCGCTGGCCGCGATTGATGGCGGCTACGACAAGGCGTTCTCGACCATCGTCGACGCCAACATCACGACGCTGATCGCCGCCATCGTGCTGTTCCAGTTCGGCTCCGGGCCGGTCAAGGGCTTCGCGGTAACGCTGTCGGTCGGCATCCTGGCCTCGATGTTCACCGCCATCATGGTCACCCGCGCCATCATTGCCGCCTCCACCGAGCGTCGGGGACGCATCGAGAAACTGAGTATCTAGGAAACTGACATGCAACTGATACGTCCTGACATCCGTATCGACTTCATCGGCAAGCGCAAGATCGCGCTGGCCATCTCGGGGCTGATGATCATCGCCTCGCTGGGACTGCTGGCCTTCAAGGGCCTGAACTTCGGCATCGACTTCACCGGCGGCACGCTGGTCGAGGTCAAGTTCGTCAAGGCGCCGAGCATCGCCGATGTGCGTTCAGCGCTTTCGCCGAAGGGATATGGCAACGCGGTCATTCAGGAGTTCGGCTCGCCGGAAGAGATCCTGATCCGCGTCCAGAACCGCGAGGGAGAGAAGTCCTCGACCATCAGCACCGCCATTCTGGGCGGCCTGAACGAGTCCTTCGGCGCCGATGCCGTTGAAATGCGCCGCGTCGAGTACGTCGGACCCCAGGTCGGCAAGGAACTGACCCGGGCCGGCATCATGGCCGTGCTGATCGCGATGCTGGCCATCCTTGCCTATGTCACGATCCGCTTCGAATTCCGCTTCGCGCTCGGCGCCGACGCGGCCCTGTTGCACGACATCACGATCGTGCTCGGTCTGTTCGCGCTGACCGGCAAGGAGTTCACGCTGCCGGTCATTGCGGCGCTGCTGACCGTGATCGGCTACTCGCTGAACGACACCATCGTCGTTTTCGACCGCATCCGCGAAAACCTCGCGGCCAACCGCAAGCGCAAGAAGCCGGAAGACGAGGTTGTCGTCGTCAACACGTCGATCAATCAGACGCTGGCCCGTACGCTGATGACCTCGCTGACCACACTGCTCGTCGTGGCGGCGCTGTTCTTCCTCGGTGGCGAGGTCATCCACGATTTCGCCTTTGCCCTGATCGCCGGCATCCTCGTCGGCACCTATTCGTCGATCTATATCGCCAGCCCGGTCATGCTGTCGCTGGCCGGCCGCTTCAAGGGTAATGAGGAAGAGATCCGGCAGATGGAAGCGCGCCCCTGAATGGGAAGCGCTTGAATGAAGGCCGACATCAGCCCGCTCTTGGGCCCGGATACGCTGCTGTTCACCGGCTACGACGATGACTACATCCGCATCAACGATGACCGGCACGGCACGGGCCTGTGCCTTCATGCAGGCCGGATCACGGCCCCGTGGGGGCCACAGCGCGTGCGCGAGCTGTCGATCGAACATCTGGAAGCGATCGTCGCAGATCCCCCCGAGGTCCTGCTGATCGGCACCGGGCGCCTGACCGCCTTTCCGTCGGCCGAGATCATGGACTATCTAGCCGACCACCATATCGGCTTTGAATGCATGGATTCGCGCGCCGCGGCGCGCACCTACAATATCCTGGTCGGCGAAGGACGGCGCGTATCGATCGTCATGCTGCTGCCCGGAGCGCGCAGGTAATGGCCGTGTACGAGCTGTCGATCGAGACCCATTTCTCGGCGGCCCACCAGCTTCGCGGCTACGACGGCGACTGCGCCCGTCTGCATGGCCACAACTGGCATATACGGCTGTTCGTCGAATGCAGTAAGCTCGATGCGCTGGGTATGGGCATCGACTACAAGATCATGAAACGCGAGCTCAAGGCCGCTCTTGAACGCTGGGACCACTACAACCTCAACGATATCCCGCCGTTCGACAGCATCAACCCGACCAGCGAAAACGTCGCGCGGCTGCTCTGCGAAGAGATGCGACGGCGGCTGGACAACGGCCGCGTCCGGGTTTCCCGCGTCGAGGTGGCCGAAACCTGCACGGCCAAGGTCATCTACCGCCCCTGAAGGCTGCTCCTACAGGCTCCTGGCCAGCTGCACGCCCAGCCATGTCAGCCCCAGACAGACCGCGACCTGCCCCAGCACATTGCCGAGCGCCATCACAAAGGCTCCTTCCTGCAACAGCCGAACCGACTCCAGCGAATAGGTCGAAAAGGTCGTGAAGGCCCCCAGAAAACCGACCGTGATCGCCAGCCGCACCAATTCGCCCGCCGTCGAGCGTTCGATCAGCCAGACGAACAGAAAGCCGAGCAACAGGCTGCCGATCGCGTTGACGGCAAACGTACCCCACGGAAAGGCGCCGCCGGCCATCTTCTGAATCGACGAGGCCGCCAGCCAGCGCAACACCGCGCCCAGCGCGCCGCCGATCGCCACTGCCACAAGCTGCCGCATCATGCCCCCTTCTCCCGCCGCCGGCTCCTGATCCAGTCCATGCGCTCGCGCAGGGTCTTTTCAAAACCGCGTCCGGCCGGGCTGTAAAGCTCTTCCGCCTCGACACCCTCGGGGAAATGCCGCTGGCTGACAATCGCATCATCGGCATGATGCGCGTACTGATAGCCCTGCCCGTGCCCCAGCTCCTTCATCAGCCTGGTCGGCGCATTGCGCAGATGCATCGGCACATCCGCCTCGCGCGTGCCGGAAGCCAGCGCCCGCGCGGCCTTTTCGGCCATGTAGACGGCATTGCTTTTCGGCGCCAGGGCCAGATAGATCGCCGTCTCGAACAATGCCTGTTCCCCCTCGGGCGACCCCAGAACCTGATACATCCGGTGCGCATCCATGGCCACTGTCAGCGCCCGCGGATCGGCCAGTCCGATATCCTCAGTGGCCATACGGATCAGCCGGCGCATGATGTACAGAGGCTCCTCGCCCGCCTCCAGCATGCGAGCCAGCCAGTAGACGGACGCATCGGCATCGGAATCCCGCACGCATTTGTGCAGGGCCGAGATCAGATCGTAGTGGGCATCCCCGTCGCGATCATAGCGGGCCGCGCGTCGCAGCTGCTGTGCCTCGACATCGGCCAGCAGCCATGTACGGCCGGCATCGGCTTCCAGTAACGCCTCCAGCGCATTGAGCGCATAGCGCGCATCGCCGTCGGCCGAGCGGGCCAGAAATTCGATCGCCTGATCGTCCAGCGCGAAGTCCGGCGCATCCTGCCGCAGCACTTCGCAGGCGCGCCGCAGAATGCCGGCGATATCGTCAGCCGACAGCGCCTCGAGCACAATCACCCGGCAACGTGACAACAGGGCATTGTTCAGCGAAAAGGACGGGTTTTCGGTCGTCGCACCGACCAGCACCAGCGTACCGTCCTCGATGCAGGGCAGCAGCACATCCTGCTGCGCCTTGTTGAAGCGATGGATTTCATCGAGGAATAACAGCCAGGTGCGCCCCTCGTCGCGAGCCCGCCGCACCAGCGCCTGCACCTCGGCCTTGCCGGCCGATACGGCCGACAGCTGCATGAACGGCAAGCCCGCCGCGTCGGCCATCATCGTTGCCAGCGTCGTCTTTCCGACTCCCGGTGGCCCCCAGAAGATACATGAAATGGCGCGACCTTCGGCGATCATGCGCGCAAACCAGCCATCGGGCTTCGCCAGTTCGCGCTGGCCGGCCACGTCCTCCAGTCTCTCCGGCCGCATGCGGTGGGCCAGCGGCACATCGATCCGTCCCGTTCCGGCCGGTTCCCCGAAGAAGGAGGCCTGCCGGTTCATCTGCTATTCAAACCGCTTGGAGACCGAGATCATTACCGCCTGACGCCGGTCGCGGTAGGTTCCCGCAAAGACGCCGGTCGCAGTTTTGCGGCTATAGAATGTATAACTGTAGGAAAAGTCCAGATGCATACCGGAAAGCTCGCCGCCGGCGCCGATACTCAGCTGATGGCCGTCCTGATCGGCGATCAGGGGATGGAAGCCGTCCGGCTTGTTCGCGCCCTGATCATAGGCATAGCCGAAACGGAACTGCGTATCCGGCCGCCAGGTCCAGGTCAGGCCAAGCGAAGCCCGCAGCGTATCGCGCAGGTTCAGCGGATTGTTCTGAAGCAGCGCACCACCCGCGTCGGTCACGTTCATGTCCTTCAGTACCGACCAGCGCACCCAGCTGATATCTCCTTCCAGACGCCAGATATCGGAAAAGTCATGCGCCACGCCCAGCGTCGCCATATCCGGAAGCTTCATCTTCAGCTCGTCACCGACGGTGCCGGAAGCCCGGAGTGTCGATCCCGAACGCAGCATCATACCGAGCGACCAGGCCGGCGCCGGCTTCCACAGGGCCGACAGATGCCCTCCGAAGGCTGCATAGTCCTTGCCGCTGAACGCATTGCCGCCCTGCGTCATCCTGATGCGGGAAAGATACCAGTCACCGCCGGCACTGACGGCCAGCGTGCTGCTGACGGCATACACCATATCCAGCGCGGCATGGTCGACCATCACCTTGGTATCGCCGCCAAAGGCCGGCCCCCAGAGATTCTCCGCCTGATAGAGCGGCGAAAAGGCAAAGCTTGCTCCCAGACGGCCGTCATGCGGCATCCAGCCAAGATAGAGATAACCGACCGTGCTCTCGGTGCCTGCGTTCGGCGCGATACCGGCCGGCACCTCGACCGATGAGTTGCGATAATTCAGCAGGGCGCCCGCCGTAACCGATACGCCATCCAGCCAGGCCATGCCGGAAGGATTGTAAATGGCCGCCGAGGCGTCGCTGGCGCTGGCGACGAAGGCGCCGGCCACGCCGGCGCCCGCGGCCGACTGCTCCGCCTGATAGAAACCGGCCGCTGTGGCCGGCATCGCAACCAGCAGGGCTGCGGCAAACATCCAGAATCGATTCATGATCATTCCCATCGTGATTTATTAGGGCTGGGCGCGCATATCAAGCACTTCCACACCGGCCGGCGGCGAAAAACTAAAGAGATTTTCGGACGGCGCAATATAGGCGCAGTCCGCGAAACGCATGCGGTTGATATTGCCCAGCACGTCGCGGCGTTCGATCATCTCCAGATCGCCGGAGGCGTCAAACACCAGCCATACCGGCTGCGCATCGCCCAGCGCGATGCGATAGCGCCGCCTCTCGTCCCCGGCGGCGCTTTCCACGACCCGGATATCGCTTGCGGAAAGCCGACCGTCCAGCAGACGCATCACCACCGGATCAACCGCTTCCAGATCGCCCAGTTTCTCGGCCTGCATCAGATCCGGTTCGTAATGCCAGATCAGCGAGCCGTCGCTGACATAGAGCTGCTCGTAGGGCTGCAGATACTGCCATCGGAAACGCCCCGGCCGGCGCACGGCCAGCTCGCCGGCATACTGCTGGCTGCCGCCGTCGGAAAAGAGCATCTTTTGTTCGAAACGGCACTGAAATCCGGACAGCGACGCAAGCCGCTGCATCGCCCTGTCGAAAAACGCATCGGCCGATGCCTGGTCGCCCCACGGCAACAACAACAAAAACACAAGCAGCCGGATCATTCGATCACGCCGCCGCCGGCCGCTTCCGAACGGGCCAGCACCTTGCGCTTGCCGCCCGCACCCGGCGGCGTCACCACGCCATCGCGCTCCATCTGCTCGACAATACGGCTGGAGCGATTGTAGCCGATACGCAGATAGCGCTGCACCATCGACACCGAACAGCTGCCCTTCTCGATCACCAGCGCCACCGCCTCGTCGTACTTCTCGTCGTGCTCGTCGCCGCCGGACGCGCCATCCGCATCGCCATCGGCGCTCGGCGGCTCGAATACCTCCTCGCGGTAATCCGGTTCGCCCTGCGCCTTCAGATGTTCGACCAGATCAATCACCTCACCATCGGACACGAAAGCGCCGTGTACGCGCTTCAGATCGCGGCCGCCGACCAGAAACAGGCTGTCGCCCTGACCGAGCAGCTGTTCGGCGCCCATCTGATCGAGAATCGTGCGCGAATCGATCTTCGACGAAACCTGAAAGGACAGGCGGCTGGGCAGGTTCGCCTTGATCAGTCCCGTGATCACGTCAACGCTCGGACGCTGGGTGGCCAGAATCAGATGCAGGCCGGCCGCACGCGCTTTCTGGGCGATGCGACAAATCGCCTGCTCGACCTCCTTGCCGGCCACCATCATCAGATCGGCCAGCTCGTCGATGACAATGACGATATAGGGCAGATGCTCCCCCTCTCCGCTGTCGGCCGTGGCCTTGTTGTAGCCGTCGATATTGCGCACCCTGGCCTCGCTCATCAGCTGATAGCGTCGCTCCATCTCGTACACCGCCCAGGCCAGCGCCTTGGCCGCCTTGTGCGGATTGGTCACCACCGGCACCAGCAGATGTGGAATATCGTCGTAAACCGACAATTCGAGCATTTTCGGATCGACCAGAATCATGCGCAGTTCTTCCGGGCCGTGCGTCATCAACATCGAACAGATCATCGCATTGACCGACACCGACTTGCCCGAACCGGTCGTGCCCGCCACCAGCAGATGCGGCATCCTGGCCAGGTCCGCGACCACCGGCTGACCGGCGATATCAACCCCCAGCGCCAGCGGCAAAATCTTGCGCTTGTCGGCGAATTCGGGGCTGGCCAGGACCTGATGCAACAGCACCCCTTCCCGCGTCTCGTTCGGAAGTTCGATGCCGATCGCGTTCTTGCCCGGGATGTTGCCGGCCACGCGCACGCTGATCGCGGCCATGGCGCGCGCCAGATCGTCCTGCAGCGCGATGATGCGGCTGACCTTGGTGCCCGGTGCCGGTTCAAACTCGAACTGCGTGACGATCGGGCCAGGCTGCACGGCCACGACCTGCCCCTCGACGCGATAATCGAGCAGTTTCTTCTCCAGCATGCGGGCCATCGCCTGCAAGGCCTCGGGGCTGTGCTGGCGACGGTTTTCCTTCGGCTTGTTGAACAGGCTCAGCGACGGCAGCCTGAAACGCGAGGATTTCGGCTCCTCCAGCGCCAGCTCCGTCTGCTGGTCTTCCTTGGCGCGCTTGGAAATCACGACCTTCGGCGGCGGCGCCACCTCCGGCTCCGAACGGGCGATATGCTCGGGCCTCGTTTCGCGCGTCTTCTGGCGTTCCTCGCGCGCCTGCAGACGCTCCTTGCGCGTGGCCGCGCCGCTACGCAGCGCATCGATGCGCGCACGCAGCCAGCCGGCCAGCACCCCAAGCAGGACTCCCAGGCGGCGCAGCAGCATGACCAGCGACAGATGCGACGCGGTCACCAGACTGCTGATGGCCAGCGTTGCCAGCAGCAGGTCGCGACCCGCCGCATGCAGTGGCCGACTCAGCGATTCGGCCAGCATCGCGCCCAGCGCGCCGCCCGCGCCCGCCACCCGCTCAAGGCCCTGAATATCGGCCGCACCGTGCCCGTGCGCATGCATCAGCCCCGCCGCGGCCAGCACCAGCGGCAACCAGAACAGTGACGTCCACGAACCAAGATAGGGCTTCCTGCCCCATGCGATGCGGCCGGCGAGCAACAGCAGCAAGGCCAGCCACAGCCAGCTGGCATAGCCGAACAGCTGATAGAGGAAATCGGCCAGATAGGCGCCGACGATACCGAGCATATTGACCGCCTCGGCATCCGTCTGGTGATTCAGCGACGGATCGGCGGGCGAATAGCTGAACAGCGCCAGCCCCATGCCGGTCACGACACCGGCCAGCAGCAGGGCCAGCGATTCGCGCGCCAGAGCCTTGACGTTCAAGCTGCCGTCCTCAGATCGCCACGACGACCGGCAGTACCATCGGCCGGCGTCCAATCCTGCGCTTGCACCAGCGCCGCAGCGACAGGCGCACCTCTTCGCGCAACGCATCGGTATCGGCCAGGATCTCCTGATCGAGGCCTTCGAGATAGCGTTGCAGATCCTCGGCCGCGGCAGCCAGCACCTCTTCGCTGACCGCCTCGTGCAGAACGCCGCGCGCGGTCAGTTCCGGCATATTGAGCAGCCGCCCTTCATGCTGGCTGAGCAACACGGTGGCCGAGATCATGCCGTCCTCGGCCAGGATACGGCGATCGCGCAGCACCACGCCGTCAATCTGGTCACGACTCTCGCCATCGACGAATACCGCGCCGGCATGAAAGCCGGGGCCGGGACGGATGCCCGCACCGTCGATCTCCACGCTCTGGCCATTCTCGGCAATGATCGTGTGGTCGTAGTCGACTCCGGTCGCCACGGCCAGATCGCGGTGTTCGATCAGATTGCGGTATTCGCCATGCACCGGGTAGAAATACTTCGGCCGGGTCAGCTGCATCATCATTTTCAGTTCATGCGCATGGGCGTGGCCGGACACATGCAACGGCGCCTGCCGGGCATGGATCACGCGCGCGCCGCGCCGGTAGATATGGTTGTAAAGTCCGGCGATAATGCGCTCGTTGCCGGGGATATTGCTCGACGAAAAGATCACGGTATCGCCGGGCCCGAGCTTGAGACCGGTGAAATGCCCCTGAGCCAGACGCGCCACGGCCGCCCGCGACTCGCCCTGCGAACCGGTGGCGATGATCAGCAGTTCATGATCGGCAATCCCCTGCGTCTGCCTGATATCGACCAGACAGCCGGCCGGTACGCGCAGGCGCCCGAGCTCGGTCGTGATGGCCATGTTTTTCTCCAGGCTGCGACCGGCCACGGCCACGCGCCGGCCATTGGCCACGGCCGCATCGACGATTTGCTGGATACGGAACATGTTCGACGCGAAGGTCGTCACCACAACCTTGCCTCTGCACTGCGAAATCGCCTGCTTCAGGGCCGGCCCGACAATGCGTTCGGAGGGGCCGGAACCCGGATGGGTGGCATTGGTCGAGTCAGAGGCCAGCAGCACGACCCCCTGATCGCCGAGCTGGGAAAAACGGTGTATGGCCGTCGCGCGACCGTCGATCGGCGACGGATCGAGCTTGAAATCGCCGGTGTGCACGATCACGCCCAGCTGCGTATGGATGGCCAGCGATACCGCATCCATGATCGAATGGGTGACCGGCACGCCCTCGACCTCGAACGGGCCGACCCGCACCCTCCCTCCGTCGTCGGGCAGGCTGCGCAGATCACCCTTGTAACGGATCTCGGAAAGCTTGCCGCGCACCAGCGCCAGCGTCACATCGGT
>JAJRVH010000121.1 GCA_021545625.1 Zetaproteobacteria bacterium | reverse complement strand
GCGGCCACGGCGCTGATCTTTGCCAACCGCCACTTGGGATGCCACCTCTCGCGCCGACAGCTGATCGCCTTCGCCACGCCATACGGCGCCGACATCCCCTGCTTCCTGTACGGACGGGCCAGCCGGGCCTGCGGCATCGGCGAAAAGCTTGTCCCCTATCCGGCCGAACTGCCCGAACAACCGGTCCTGCTGGCCTGGCCGGGCGCGGGCCTCTCGACGGCCAGGGTCTTTACGCATTTCGATCGCCATCATGCCCCGCAACCGAAGCGCAGGCCTTCGTTGACCGTCCCGGACCGCGTGGATACCATGCGCCGCGACCTGCCCCGCATCGGCCACAACGATCTGGAAAGCAGCGCCTGCAATCTCAGCAAACCGCTGCGCGAGCTACTGGCATTCCTTCGTTCGCAGGCGCCCGCGGCCTGGATGAGCGGCAGCGGCACGGCCTGCGTCGCGCTGCCGGAGAATCGCGACCATGCCTGCGAGCTGGCGGACCGGCTCCGCCGCCAGGGGCTGGCAGCCTGGACGCATGTCGGCCGGTTGCTGGAAAGCCATCCGCTGCAGGTCGAAACAGATACTGGGACGTAGCCAAGCGGTAAGGCAGCGGGTTTTGATCCCGTCATGCGCAGGTTCGAATCCTGCCGTCCCAGCCAGTCATACGTTTGCAACAACAAATCCGGCCGTGATGACCGGACTTGCGCATCGTACAATGAACAGGGAAGCTTACCCGCCCCAGACCACAGGAGTGATCCCGGCATGATCAACAAAAAGCTACGGCTGTTTTCCGGCACCTCGAACCCCCCGCTTGCCGAGGCCATCTGCAAGCACATGGGCCTGCCGATGGGCGACATGTACATCCAGCGCTTCTCCGACGGCGAGATTTTCATGCAGGTGCGCGAAACCATCCGCGGCCTGGACGCCTTCTTCATCCAGAGCACCTCGGCGCCGGCCAACGACAACCTGATGGAACTGCTGATCTTCATCGATGCGGCCAAGCGTGCCTCCACGCACAACATCTGCGCGGTCATCCCCTATTTCGGCTATGCGCGCCAGGACCGCAAAAGCGCCGGCCGCACGCCGATCTCGGCCAAGCTGGTGGCCGACATGCTGAGCAAGGCCGGAGCCACGCGCATCCTGACGCTTGACCTGCATGCCACGCAGATCCAGGGCTTCTTCGACATCCCGGTCGACAACATCTTCGCCGCGCCGCTGTTCGCCAAGGATGCGGCCTCGCGCAACAGACTTGAGGAGGTAATGGTCGTCTCGCCCGACGTCGGCGGCGTGGTTCGCGCGCGCGCGCTGGCCAACCGCCTGCATGTCGACATGGCCATCGTCGACAAGCGCCGGCCGGCTCCGAATGTCGCCAAGGTCATGAACATCATCGGCGACGTCGAGGGCAAGCACTGCATCCTCGTCGATGACATCGTCGACACCGCCGGCACGCTGTGCAACGCCGTCGAGGCGCTGCTGGAGCGCGGCGCGACGCGCGTATCGGCCTACGCCACCCACGGAGTGCTTTCAGGGCCGGCCGCCGAGCGCCTGAGCGCCTCGGGACTGCACGAACTGGTTATCACCGACAGTATCCAGCAACCCGGGCACATCATGGCCACCGGCAAGGTGCGCATCATCTCCATCGCTCCGCTGATGGGCGAAGCCATCAGCCGCATCTACGACGGACGCTCGATCAGCAGTCTCTACAACTAGGACCTGTTCACGCCCGCGACCGCATCGACAGCGGGCGCATCCGGATGCTTGTATAACGCGGCCGTTTCCCTAAAATGCGCCGCCTTGCGCCTACGGGCGCAAACCGTCACGGGCCAACCCGACGGTTCACTTTCACAGGAGGATTATCATGTCCACAATCATTATCGAAGCTGAGCTTCGCGAAGACACGGGCCGCAGCGCGACCCGCCGCCTGCGTCGCGCAGGCAAGGTTCCCGGCATCATCTATGGCGCCGGCAAGCCGGATCTCCCCATCGCCATGGATTATTTCGTCATCTCCAAGCAGCTGAACGATGAACAGTTCCACACCTCCATGCTGGAAGTGAAGGTCAAGGGTTCCCGTGGCAAGAACACCGTGCTGCTGAAGGATGCGCAGTGGGATCCGGTCAAGGATATCGTCACCCATCTGGACTTCTTCCGCGTTTCCGCATCCGATGCAGTGACCGTTGAAGTGCCGGTCGTGCCGGTCAATTCGGAGAAGTGCCCGGGCATCATCAAGGGCGGCCTGGTCGACCTGGTTCGCCATGTGCTGGAAATCAGCTGCCGCGCTGACGCCATCCCCGAGCATATCGAAATCGACTGCTCCAGTCTGGATATCGGCGATACGGTTCATATCGATGACGTACAGCTGCCGGAAGGCGCCGAGGTTCACCGTGATGTGAACTTCACCGTGCTGAACCTGGCCGCTCCGACCAAGTCCGAACCGACAGCCGAAGCCGAGGAAGCCGGTGAGGAAGCCGGCGCCGAAGGCGAGGCTGCCGGAGCATAACAGACACCGGTGCAACTGATCGTCGGGCTGGGAAACCCTGGCCCAAAATATGAGAACACGCGCCACAACATCGGCTTCCGTTTTCTCGATCTGCTGGCTGAATCCAGGGGGCTGCGTTTTGACGCAGCCCCTCGTTTTCGTGCCGACATCGCCACCTGGAAGCATGCAGGCGACAAGGTTCTGCTCGTCAAGCCGCAAACCTTCATGAACAACTCCGGCGAAGCCGTCGGCCCGCTGGCCCGTTACTACGACATCGCCCCCGGACAGATCATTGTCGTCTACGACGACCTTGACCTTCCATCCGGAAAAATCCGGCTGAAGAAAGGTGGCGGCCATGGCGGCCACAACGGGCTGAAATCGCTGAACCGGCATCTGCCGGACGCCGGCTATGTCCGCGTCAAGATCGGTATCGGCCGGCCGGATCATGGCGATATCACGCCGTGGGTACTGGGCCGGACATCGGAAGCGGAACGCGCGACGGAAGCCATCATATTCGATGCGCTGCTCGGGGCATGGGAGCGCATCATGGACGGCGATCTTGCAAAGGCCGCCAATCACATACATCTGAAGCTGCAGGCTTCAGCCAAGGAGTAGCAAATGGCACTGAGCATCGGCATCGTGGGCCTTCCCAACGTCGGCAAATCGACGCTGTTCAACGCGCTGAGCGGAGGCGGCGCGGAAGCGGCCAACTATCCCTTCTGCACCATTGATCCGAACGTCGGCATCGTGCCGGTACCCGACCCCCGCCTCGACGAGCTGGCGAAAATCGTCAAGCCGCAGGCCATCCAGCACGCCGTGGTCGAGTTCGTTGACATCGCGGGCCTGGTCGCCGGCGCCGCCAGCGGCGAGGGGCTGGGCAACCAATTCCTCGCCAACATCCGAGAATGCGCGGCCATTGCCCATGTCGTACGCTGCTTCGAGGACGAAAACGTCACCCATGTGGCGGGCAGGGTCGACCCCCTGTCCGATATCGAGGTCATCGACACCGAACTGATGCTCAAGGACATGGAAACCATCCAGAAGGCCATCACGCGCACCGAAAAGCTGTGCAAGACCGGCGACAAGGATGCGAAATCCCTGCTCGAACTGCAGCAAAGGGTGCTCGGGGGCCTGGAAGACGGACAGACCGTGCGCCGCCAGTCACTCGGCGGGGACGATCTGGAACGCCTGCATGATCTGTGGCTGCTGACCTCCAAGCCCGTCCTGTACATTGCCAATGTGGACGATGCCTCCCTGCCCGACGGCAACGAGCATGTCGAAAAGGTGCGCGCATTCGCCTCGGAGGAAGGCGCGCGCGTGGCCATCGTATCGGCCCAGATTGAATCCGAGCTGGTCGAGATGGATGCCGAATCCCGCTCGGAGTTTCTGGCCGACCTCGGACTGTCCGAGCCGGGACTGAACACCGTGATCCGCGAGG
>JAJRVH010000120.1 GCA_021545625.1 Zetaproteobacteria bacterium | reverse complement strand
GCTGGCCGATGCCTGCGGCGAATTGCTGCGTTCGTTTTTCCGGGCCAGAAGAAAGCGCTGAAGCCCCTTTCGATCAAATAGTCTCGATGTATTCGAGCAGCTTGTGACGGTCCAGATAATAGCGCTGTTTGCCTGCCCGCCGGATAAGCCCCTTTTCCGTCCACTCTGAAATCAGCACGGAGATGCGCTCGCGGGTGCAGCACATCAGCTGTGCCAGCTCCCTGTGCGTGGGAAGCCTGATTTCCATCTCTCCGCAACCAGGTATGGCGATCAATCTCTGCCAGCACTGCCGAGCTTACTGCACTTACCGTGGCCGTCCTCTTTTTTTGCCCGAAAAATCCCAGCTCTCCGATCAGTTCCCCCGGCCCAAGTCGGAATAACAGAAAGGGAGACCCTTCAAGAGATTCCGTAAACACATGCAGTTCCCCACTGCGAATAAGATAGGCTCTGCCATCAAATTTTGCACCTTCATGAAACAAAATACGGCCGGGATCAAGCCTGAGCTGACGAATCGAGTCGATATTGGCCATATGGTAAAAAGGTGTTTTGATTAACATCCTGCCTCTCCCCGTTTCTTCAACTTGAAAGTCTAATACGGAAAATGGCTAGCTATTGTGATTTTTATAACATGGTCATATCGCCAGATACATTAGCCTGTCTCGCAAGGAGGAGGAAATGATTCTTGTTGTGGATGATCAGCATACCATACTGGAAATGATTTGCGAACTATTGGACCGGGAGGGGTATCCGCATCGCACATTTCTTTCCGGGGAGCAGGCACTTAGCTGGATTTCGAAAACGTCCGAACATATTGCACTGCTGATCACCGATTACGATATGCCCGGCATGACAGGTTCCGATCTTATCGACGCGGCAAGACGGCTTCGGCCGGATCTGCAAAGTCTGTTGCTTTCGGGAACGCCCGGCATCTCTCCGCCACATAAAAGCCGCTTTCTTGCCAAGCCTTTTGTCATAAGCGAATTCATCGATATGGTCGCCGAACTGGTGCGATGGCCTGCAGCGCAGACGTGCATCTCTATCTAGGATTAGCCTCCGGCGATTTCTGCAGCGCGCGCATCGACCGGCTGATCTTCGTGTCCAGTATCGTCTTTAATTGTAAACGCAGGGCGGGATAGGCCAGAAACAGGTCCTGCATGATATTCAGCGGCAGTTCAAGCCACTCGATGTCGGTGGTTGCCCGAATATCCGCCGGATACCGGGCCCCACCCAGCAGTGCCCACTCGCCGATCATCTCGCCGGCCTGTAGGCTATGCAGAATGCGGCTCTCGCCCCGCCGCGTCTCATGCACGGCATCGACCACGCCACGGGTCAGCAATCTGATTTCCCGTATCGGGGCGCCACCTTCGCATATCCGTTCGTCCTTGGCAGCCAAGGATAAGCTTGCTGCAACCGCCAACTCGCGCCGCTTTCTCAGAGGCAGCCGGGCCAGCAACGCATTGCGCGATATCTGGGTCATCCGGTGCCGTATATCCGATTCGCGCAGAAATGCTGCTTCGGCTTTGGGATAACGCGTGAAGACTTCCATCAGGCTACCCCGCCCCAGCTCGAAGACGCGCGCGGGAGCCGCAGCTATCACATCGGCGCTTCGCGGCCGGTTCTGCAACATGGCCTGTTCTCCGACCACATCTCCCTTTCGCAACACATTGAGAATAATCCTGCTGCCGTCCCTGCGGTCATCGCCAAGAGCCAGCAAATGCCCGTCCAGAACGATATACATCGCATGCCCCTTTTCGCCGGCCCGGAACAGGTATTCGTTTTCCTCCAGCTTCCGCTCTTTCAGGCGTGTCATCAGCCGCTCGAACGGTCCCGTATCCAGAAACGAAAGGAATCCCGCCTTGGCGGGTGTTTCCACTGCCTGTTCCGAGGCAAGAAACGGATGCTCGGATTCCAGAGCCCTGACGGCTTCCACATCCCCGGCGCCAAGCAGCAATGCATGCAGCCGCATCCATGCTTTTTCAGCCTGAGCCGGCTTGCCACGGCGATGCAGAATATCCGCGTATTTTCGTAAAAGGCGGGGATCCCTCGGATAGACATTGGTCAATTGAGCATACAGCTCCTCGGACCTTGCAAGCACCTCGGACTTCTTCCCGGACACGCTTGCCTCCTCCTTAATATAAAATTCTAACTATTCGCCCCTTCGTCGAATGTCCTGAAACTATATAAGGTTTATTCTATCCCGTATGTCCCGTTCTTGTCCTGAACCCCCTGGCCAGCAGGAAGAACTCGGCTGAACTCTTGCGACTGGCGGCCGGCTTGATGTTCCTGACCCTGTCAAAGCAGTGGCCGAGTTCGCGCCTGAATGCATCATAGCCCTCGCCCATAAAGGTCTTCATCAGCAAATCGCCTCCCGGCCTCAGGTATTGCCGGGCAAAATGCAGCGTCATCTCGTTCAACCCGATCATGCGCATCTGATCGACCAGCTTGTTGCCGCTCATCTCCGGCGCCATGTCCGATACCACCAGATCCACGGCCCGCCCCTGCAGGGCCCCGGCCAGCGCCTGCTGGCCTTCGGGCGAATCGAAATCGCCCTGAATCAACGTCACGCCGGAAATAGGCGCAAGCTCCAGCAGGTCGATGCCGACCACCAGCCCCTCCGGTCCCACGCGCCCGGCCAGTTCCACGCTCCAAGAACCCGGTGCGCAACCAAGATCGACAATCACCGCATTGCGTTTGATGCTTAACCCATGCTGATCGAGGATTTCGGTCAGCTTGAAGGCCGCGCGCGAGCGCTTGCCCTCCTTCCGGGCGCGTTTGACGTGCGGATCGTTGGCGTGACGCTGAAACCATGCCGAGGTTTTACGTTTGGCCCTGCTTTTCGATGGCTTGGCCATGTCCTATTCCTTCATCCGCCAGCCGCTTCGCCACAACCACCAGCAGGCGACAAAAGTGGTGATGGTTGCGACCATGACAATGCCCATCGCCGCATAGGGATCGGAATCGCCAACGCCGAGAAAACCATAGCGGAACCCGTCGATCAGATAGAAAAACGGATTGGCATGATTGACCTGCTGCCAGAGCTCCGGCAACTGACGCACCGAATAAAACACGCCCGAGAGAAAGGTCAGCGGCAGAATGATGAAGTTGGTCACCATCGCGACATGATCGAAATCCCTGGCCCACATGCCGCCGATCAGCCCCAGTCCTCCCATGATCAGGCTGCCGCAGGTTCCGTACAGCAGAATCAGCCCCGGATGCTGCAGCGAAATATCGACGAACGGCATCAGCACGCCCAGAAATACCGTGGCCACGACCACGGCGCGCACCACTGCCGCCAGCAGAAAGGCCGAGACGACCTCCAGGGCCGTCAGCGGCGCCATCAGCAGATAGATATGCATGCCCATGACCTTGCCCATGATCATCGAACTGGAGGTGTTGGCAAACGCATTCTGCAGCATGGCCATCATGGCCAGCCCCGGCACCAGAAAGGTGAAGTAATCGACCTGCATGCCCGGCACATGCCGGTCGC
>JAJRVH010000003.1 GCA_021545625.1 Zetaproteobacteria bacterium | reverse complement strand
CCATCGCTGTGAAAACCCCGACGATCTTCTGGACATGTACACCCGCAGCCGCGACGAAGGCTTCGGAGCCGAGGTCAAGCGCCGCATCCTGACCGGCGCCTTTGCGCTTTCCTCCGGCTATTACGACGCCTACTACATCAAGGCGCAGAAGGTGCGCACGCTGATCCGCCAGGATTTCCTCAATGCCTTTGAACAGGTCGATGTCATCGCCACGCCGACCAGCCCGGTCACCGCCTTCAGAATCGGCGAAAAGACCGACGACCCGCTGACGATGTATCTGTCCGATATCTTCACGATTGCCGTCAATCTGGCCGGCCTGCCCGGCCTGTCGCAGCCCTGCGGCTTCGCGGACGGGCTGCCGGTCGGCCTGCAGTGGATTGCGCCGGCCTGGCGCGAGGATCTGATCCTCAACGCCGCATCGGCCTACGAATCGGCCACCGACTGGAACAGGGCACCGGCAGGGTTTGGAGGTGAAGCATGAGCTGGGAAGTCGTGATCGGCCTGGAAGTCCATGTCCAGATCAACACCAAGACCAAGGCCTTCTGCGGCTGCTCGACCGAGTTCGGGGCCGAACCGAACACCCAGACCTGCCCGGTCTGCCTCGGCATGCCCGGCCAGCTGCCGGTGTTGAATCTGGAAGTGGCGCGCAAGACGGCGCTGACAGGGCTGGCTATCCATGCCGACATCAACCTGGAGTCGAAATTCGACCGCAAGAACTATTTCTATCCGGACGTGCCCAAGGGCTACCAGATCACCCAGTTCCCGCTGCCACTGGTCGAGAACGGCTATCTAGACATCCCGACCAGAGACGGCGGCGAAAAGCGCATCGGCATCACCCGCATTCACATCGAGGAGGATGCGGGCAAATCGATGCACGAGGGTCTGGACGGCGTATCGCATATCGATCTGAACCGCTCCGGCGTGCCGCTGATGGAAATCGTTTCCGAGCCGGACATGCGTTCAGCGGACGAGGCGATCGCCTATCTGAAGCAGCTGCACCAGCTGGTATGCTTTCTGGATGTATCCGATGCGAACATGGAGAAGGGCCAGTTCCGCTGCGATGCAAACGTATCGGTGCACCGCCCTGGCACGCCGTTCGGCACGCGCGCGGAGCTGAAGAACCTGAACTCGTTCCGCTTCATCAAGCAGGCCATCGAATACGAGGTCATCCGCCAGATCGAACTTATCGAGGACGGCGGCGAGGTCGTGCAGGAAACGCGCCTGTACGATTCAGCCAGGGGCGAGACCCGCTCGATGCGCGGCAAGGAAGAAGCGCACGACTACCGCTATTTCCCGGAACCGGATCTGCCGCCGCTGCGCATGACACAGGCCGAGCTCGACGCGATCCGGGCCGGCATGCCGGAGCTGCCCGGCCAGCTGCGCAAGCGCTTCGAAAGCGAATACGGCCTGTCGGCCTATGACGCCGACGTGCTGTCCCAGACGCGAGAACTGGCCTCCTGGTACGAGTCGCTGGTCGCCGCCCATCCGGCCGACCCGAAACGCTGCGCGAACTGGCTGGCCAACGAGCTGCTCGGCCGGCTGAAGGAGGCCGGCAAGGGTATCGACGAATCGCCGGTGTCGCCGCAACGGCTGGCCGTGCTGCTGGAGCGCATTGCCGACAACACGATCTCCGGCAAGGCGGCCAAGGACGTGCTCGATGCGATGATGACTTCGGACGATGATGCCGACGCCATTATCGAGGCCAAGGGTCTGAAACAGGTATCCGACACCGGCGCAATCGACGCGATCATTGCCGAAGTCATGGAGGCCAATCCGGATCAGGTGGCCGGCTACAGGGCCGGCAAGGAGAAGCTGCTCGGCTTCTTCGTCGGCCAGGTCATGAAGGCATCGCGAGGCAAGGCCAACCCGGGCATGGTCAACCAGCGCCTGAAAGAGCTGCTGAAAGGCTGACAGGCATGCACACGACCCTGCGCAGGATCATCGTGGCCGGCGCAGGGCTGGCCGCGCTGGCGCTGCTGCTCTGGTACCGGCTCGATCCGGCCATGCTCAGGGCTCATATTGCCGAACAGGCCGCCGACCTGACCGGCAGCGCGCTGCACATCCGGGGTTCACGCATCAGCTTCATGCATGGCATCGGCCTGCGTCTGGACGGCGTCCGCCTGATACGGAACGATTTTCGCCTGCAGGCCGACCATATCGACGTGGGCGTGCATCTGCTGCCGCTGCTGCTGGGCAAGATCGAACTCTCCGAGCTGACGGTCAATCAGGGGATCATCACGCTTCCCCCGTCCTCCATCATGGCCATGTCCGTCTCGCGGCTGAGTACACTACCGGTCGAAAGGCTGCAAATGGTGCGCTGCCGGCTGCAAACCGACGACGGAAGACCGTTGCTCGATAACATCCACCTGGATTTGCGCGATATAGGGATCAACAGGGAAGCGCTGTGGGAGCTGCAGGCCGAGCAGGGGGAACAGGCCCTGCGCGGCCACGGGCGCCTGGATTTCCGTCGCGGCGAAATCGTGACCGGCTTCGGCAAGCTGAAACTGACCGGCGTGCATGCCGCGGCCCTGCAGCCGTTCGTGCCACAGGTGCTGGGGCACTGGCTCACGGATCACGGCAACCGTCTGAGCGGCACGCTGACGCTCGACATCACCGGACGCGAGGCATGGGCGCTGTTCGGCGAGATGCAGCTGCAAAGCGATCATTACGACCAGCCGCTGCATCTGCGCGGCAAAATCTCCCACCCGGACCGGGATCATCTGGCATGGCGCGACAGCTTCATCCATTTCGACGCCGGAGCTGCGATCGCCATCGAGGGCGGCTGCCTGCGCGATGGCTGTCAAAGCCGGATCACCGCCGACCATATCCCGCTGAAGGCCTGGCTGCCGCTACTGCCCTCCCGGTCGTCCCTGCTGCAACAACTGACGGCGCGGACCGATATCAATGGAGAACTGCGCTGG
>JAJRVH010000119.1 GCA_021545625.1 Zetaproteobacteria bacterium | reverse complement strand
CTGATTCGTATCGTGCAAATCAAGTCCCTGCCGGGCATCGGCTCGTGGATTGCGCGCCTGCTCGCCGAGGCGGGCCTGAACGCCGAACAGGTACGTGAGCTTCCCGCCACCGACATCACCGGCCGCATCAATGCAAAATGCGGCTACCCGCTTTGCAACGAGGCCACCACACGGGCGCTGGCCGCACTGCAGCTGCAATGGCGCGGCGCGGCCAGCGCCTGATAACGACAACGGATTTCTGCCATGACTGAACGCATACTTGTAACAGGCGGCGCTGGCTATATCGGCGCCAATATCGCGGCCGCGCTGATCCGGCGCCCGGGCACCGATGTCATCGTGGTCGATGACTTTTCATCCGGCGACTGGCGCAACCTGATCCATGTCGATTGCGAGGTACGGGCCCTCGACTGCGATGACCCGGCCCTGCTCGACGAAATCGCGGCGGGCGGCTTCTCGGCGATCTTCCACGAGGCCGCCATTACCGATACGACCGTGATGGATCAGCGTCTGATGATCGAGGCCAACACCAATGCCTTCGCCTCGCTGCTGGCCGCCAGCCATGCGTCCGGCACCCGTGTTGTTTACGCCTCCTCGGCCGGCACCTACGGCAATTCCCCGGCTCCCAACCGCGTCGGCGAAGGCGAGGAGCCTGAAAACATTTACGGATTCTCGAAGCTGGCCATGGATCGCGTGGCCAGGCGCTGGTACGACCGTCACAGCGCGCCGGTCATCGGCCTGCGCTACTTCAATGTCTACGGACCGGGCGAAGCGCATAAGAACGAACGGGCCGGCAACAAGACCGCCTCGATGATGCTGCAGCTCTACGAGCAGGTGAAGGCGGGCAAAAAGCCGCGCCTGTTCAAATACGGCGAACAAAAACGCGACTTTGTCTATATCCGCGACGTGATCGGCGCCAACCTCGCGGCACTCGATGCGCCCCGCTCCGGCGTCTGCAATGTCGGCTCGGGACAGGCGCGCAGTTTCAACGACATTGTCGCAGTCCTCGAACAATGCCTGGAAAGGCCGCTGGAGATCGATTACTTCGATAATCCGTTCTCCTTCTATCAAATGCATACCGAGGCCGACCTCTCCGCCACGCAGGAATTGCTCGGCTGGCGTCCCGAATGGACGCTGGAGCGTGGCATGGGCGAATATATCGCGCTGCTCGAACGCGGCCATCGCGGCCCGGTGGAGACGACCTGATGCGCATGCTTGCTCCCTTCCTCGTCCTGATGCTGGTGACAGGCTGCGTGCGCGAGCCTGTCCATCAGGGCAACCGCATCAAGCCGGAAGAGGCCTGGCTGATCCAGAAGGGTGATACCCGCTTCCGGGTCGAACAGGCGCTCGGCACGCCGGTGCTGAAAGACACCCTGCATCCGAACCGGGCCACCTATATCGAACAGTTCGAGGACAAGGATACGGGCAGGATAAAAACGCGCGGTATCGAAATCACTTACGACGAGGCGCTCAGGGTCAAGCGAATCCGGCGCTTCGGGCTGGACGACTGATGGGCCTCCGGCCGCCCGGCAGCCGCTCCAACATCGAGCTGCTGACCTATGGCTCGGCAATGCTGCTCCAACTGGGACTGTTCATCGGCGGCCATGCGATCATCGCCTATCTGCTGCTGCATCAGCTTGGCATCGGACAGGGCATGCTGGCCGTAACCGAAGCCACCGGTCTGCCCGAATTTGCCGTCTGGCTGCTGATGCTGGCCACGCTGGCCATGGACGGCTGGATCTACCACCACAAGCGCCTGGAACGAAAAAAGGCTCTGGAGCGCTGAAAAAGGCCCGCTTTCCGAAGAAGGCGGGCCTTTTCAATACATCAGCCTCTTGCGACAGCCGACCTGCGTCTGCGCCGCCGGCGCGCCGGTGAAGCGGCTGCCGAACCCCTGCGGGCGCGAGGCATATCGGAGCGTCGCCCCCCTTCCTCCGGAACGGATGCGGCGGCATCAAAGCCTTCCACCTCGGCCACGGGCACCTTGCGGCGAATCAGCTTCTCGATGCCGGCCAGCAGCTTCATCTCCTCCGCCGAAACCAGCGACATTGCCTCACCACTGCGTCCGGCCCGGCCGGTACGGCCGATGCGGTGCACATAATCCTCCGGCACATTCGGAAGCTCATAATTAACGACATGCGGCAACTGATCGATATCCAGCCCGCGGGCCGCAATATCGGTCGCCACCAATACGCGCACATCGCCGCTCTTGAAGCCGGCCAGCGCCCGGGTCCGGGCAGTCTGGCTCTTGTTGCCGTGAATGGCGGCCGCCTGAATCCCGTCCCTGCCGAGCTGCTCGGTCAGACGATTAGCGCCATGCTTGGTGCGCGTGAACACCAGCACCTGCCGCCAGTCACCGGTTGAAATCAGATGCGATAGCAATGCCCGCTTCTGCGATTTGGCGACATGATGCACAACCTGGCTGACCTGGCCTGCGGTTTCGTTGCGCGCCACTTCAACCAGCACCGGCTTATGCAGAATGCCACCGGCAAGCTTCTTGATATCATTCGAGAAGGTGGCCGAAAACAGCAGATTCTGCCGCCTGTCCGGCAACAGCTTCATCACGCGGCGAATATCATGGATAAAGCCCATATCCAGCATGCGGTCGGCCTCGTCGAGCACCAGCATCTCCACCTGTGAGAGATCGACCGCCCCCTGCCCCGCCAGATCCAGCAGCCGTCCCGGCGTGGCAACAAGAATATCGATGCCCCGCCTGAGCTTGCTGATCTGCGGCTGGATGCCGACACCTCCGAATACGACGGTCGAACGCAGCGACAGGTATTTGCCATAGGTTGCAACGCTCTCGCCAACCTGAGCGGCCAGCTCGCGCGTCGGCGTCAAAACCAGCACCCGCACCGGGCGCTGGCCGGATGGCCTGTTCTTTTGCATCAGCTGCAGCATTGGCAGCGTGAAACCGGCTGTTTTGCCTGTGCCTGTCTGGGCGCCGGCCATAATATCGCGGCCTTCGAGAATTCGCGGTATGGCCTGGGCCTGTACCGGTGTCGGGCTGCGATAGCCCTGTTCGCGCACAGCGCGGAGGATCTCTTCGCAGAGACCAAGTTTGTCAAATGTCATATTGTTTCATTCCAGAGCCGACCCGCCGAAAGAATCCGGACTGATCCGGGGCTGGCTGTTTAATCAGATGCTTGCATCTGTCACATCCCGCATGCTGCGGGGAGAGCGACTGGCGATCAGAATCCGCCGCTTGAAGTCTGCGCATCATAGCAGCAGGGAAACCCAAAAGATACCCTGGTCGTTTGCTCTATTCGGATCGGCAGAGATAGATCGTGAAATCGTTGTCGAGATAGTCGTCGCGCATCCGGCAGTCCGGGCACAATCCACGACACCAGACAAGCATATCGTCGGGCATATGTGACTGAAGATCGTGCGCCCGGATACAACGGGCGTCGAGCAGGTTGAAGGCCACGCCCCTGCGACACAGTTCGAACATTGCCGCAACCGTCCGGCGGGCATAGTCGCCCCCGTCGTGCAACTGCTCGTTCAGCGCACCGGACAGTACGACCCAGTCGAAACCCTGTGCCGGCAACGAAAAGTCGAACAGCTCACCACACAGGAAACGGGCGTCCGGATGCCTGTTCTTCGCCTCGGCCAACAGATCCGGCGACAGGTCAATGCCGGTATAGTCGAGACTGCCATGCCGCTCTTCGAACCAGCGCCTGAAATCGCCGAAACCACAACCTACGTCGAGCACCGAATCTCCGGCCGCAATGCCGATCTCGGCCAGCACACGGAAACGGGTTTCCTGAATCTCCCTTGAACTCCAGTACAGCGCGTTCGGATGATATCCGTGCCGCGTCAGGCTGTCTTGATGACGATCAATGATGCGCTTGCGTTGTTCCGGTTTCATGCGGCAAGGTTATTCATACATATGCTAAGAGCCTCAGAGCAGCAACCAACCATCACAGTATTTCACTTCTTCGGCGATGTCGGCATATTTTCGGCAAAGCCTTCGAAAATCGCTTCAAGCACTTCCGTCTGAGATGGGGCTTCAGGATACTCCTCCTCATCCAGTCCGATCAGGCCATCCACAACGCTGTCGATCAACTCCTCCTGCCAGCGCCTGTCCTTGTTAAAGGTATGAGATGAATCGTTGCTGTTAGTCACTGTCTGACTCACATAACCCGACCAGGCCAGAAGATGCTGATGCAGATCATAGATTGTCAGCGTGGCCCCCATCTGTCGGGTGGTGGTCAGGGAAACATCAACTCGCACCTGCTCAAACTCCCCTTTTCTTCTGTCCTCCTCTGAATCGGGCACATCCGTTTCATTCTCATCATGCAGCTGACTGACATGATCCATTTCGATGCGGGAGAGAAGCAGATAACGTGCTGCAGGAAAGGCACGGCGGACATGATCCACATCATGCTCACTGATCACGCCTGTCAATCGATATCCATCCAGCAGACGAGTGAACGATTCGTTGTCGGTCTTTTTGAGCAGAAGGCCGGGACGAATGAGCATCAGCTCCGGTCGCTCCTCAGAAAAGACCCGGGCAAGAAGATCACCAAAGCGGATGCGTGTGATATCGTCCAGATGCTCTGTTGTTGCAACCACGCCCCCAACCACAAAATGGCTCTGCGCCACTGCTGCATAGGTAAATGAGGGATCATGCTGCACATCCACAACCGGCGTTTTACAGGCACTCAACGTCATCATTACTATCAGTATCAGAAGCGGCTTTTTCACACATTCACCTTCCTGCATCAAAATTCCGAGGGACACAGTTTATGACCCCAGACTGGCTACTTTCCGGCTTTAACGCTCGGAATCTGAGAAATTCAGTCCCAATAACCATGAAGAAGTGCAGTTCAAGGAAAAGTCTAGCAAAGGATGACGCAGATCCCAGTATTTTGATGAAGTCAGTTTCAACCTGCATCGGGAAGGAGGTTATTTTGTCAGCGAAATAAATATCTCCGGCAACTTCTCGGGCAGACGGTCGACATGGTCGATGATCGTGTACTGGTTGCCGAAGATATCGGCCACGTATTCGTCGGCTTTCGGATCAAGGTTGATGCAGTAAGTATAGATGCCGTCCTGATCCAGTTCCTGCACGGCCTTGCGCGCATCCTGGATCAGCAATTGCTCGTCATCGACGTCGATATCGGCCGGTTCTCCGTCGGTCAGGATCAGCATCAGTTTCTTGTCAGCCTGTTGCGCCTTCAGGTAATGCGCCGCATGCCGCATTGCACCTCCCATGCGGGTCGAAAACCCCGCTTCCATCTCGGCCAGGCGTGCCTTGACCTCGTCTCCCCAATGCTCGGAAAAGCCCTTGATGTGGTAGTAGCGTACATCATGACGGGTATTGGAATGAAAGCCGGCGATCGCAAACGAATCTCCGACCTGCTCGATCGACCAGGCCAGCAACGACACGGCTTCCTGCGATAACTCAAGAATTGTCTGGTTGCACCCCTGCGCCTTCTCCTCCAGAGATTGCGACAGGTCGAGCAACAGCGTCACCGCCACGTCCCGTCCATCCGTACGATGCGACATATTGATGCGCGGATCGGGAGTGGCGCCGCCTTTAAAGTCGATCAGCGAACGAATCGCAACATCCAGATCCAGCTCGGATCCATCCTCCTGAAAGCGGATGCGCACCCGGTCCTGCGGTTTGAGCATGTCCAGCACCTTTTTCAACTGGCGTGCCAGACGACTGTGCTTGGCCAGGATATTATCGATCAGGGCCGGGTTACCCTGCGGATGCAACACCTCGTAGACGCTGACCCAGTCCGGGCGGTAATGCTGCGAGTTGTAATCCCATTCGTGATAATGGCGTGGCGGCAGGCCCTGTACCTCTTCCTGCTCATGCGGTTTTTCCAGATGCTCGAAGGCTTCTTCCTCGTCGCCCGGCTCGATATAAATCCACAGATGCCGGTTGTCGTCGCGGTAATCAACCTCGGTGTTGTCGAAATAGATATTCGGCGACAGATCGCTCTGACGGCGCGTGCGGGCAATAAACGACAACGCGATCGAGGCCATCTCGCTGCTGCTCGATTCGCTGTCACGCATGGCGGCATGGAAGCGGTCGACGAACTCGCGCACATCAGCGTTGTCGCATCTGAATTCGGGATCAAGAATGGAACGCGAGACCAGCGCCAGGCGAAGACGCACCAGCGACATGCCCTCGCGCG
>JAJRVH010000118.1 GCA_021545625.1 Zetaproteobacteria bacterium | reverse complement strand
TGACCAGCAGCGTGCCGCCCCGGAGGCTCTTGGCGTCGCCGATGCTCGATATCGTGATATCGATCTGCTGGCCCGGGCGGGCGAACGGCGGCAATTCGGCGGTCACCATGACAGCCGCGATATTCTTCGGTTTCATCTTGCTGATGTCGGCGCGTACGCTCACGCCCAGCCTTTCCAGCATGGCCGTGATGCTGTTGACGGTGAATGGCGAGGAGGTGGTCGAATCGCCGGTGCCGTTCAGGCCGACGACGATACCGTAGCCGATCAGCGCGTTGCTGCGCACGCCTTCGATATCGGCCAGATCCTTGATGCGTTCGGCATGGCCCAGCAGCGGCAGCAGGCACAACAGCATCACCGGAACCGCCCGCATCAGAACGGCCATACCTGATCCAGCGTGCGACTCAGCCAGCCCTCGTGGGCGACCGTGGCCAGTTCGCCGCCGCCGCCGTAGCTGATCTTCGCCTGGGCGACCTTGGAGGACGGGATCGTGTTGGACGGGGAGATGTCGGTCGGCCGGATGATGCCGGTGAAGGTGATCTCCTGTGGCTGATGGTTGATGGTCAGCAGTCGGCGTCCAACGATGCGCATGTTGCCGTTCGGAAACACCCTGGTGACGACGGACGTGACGCTGGCGGTCAGCGTGTCCGAATTGGTCGTCGAGCCGGAGCCGTCAAAGCTCTTGCTGTGCGTCGTGCCGAGGCTGGCCTGGGGCGAGACGCCGGCATTGCCCAGCGCATTGCCGTAATCGAGGCTGAAATTCGCCGACGAGGACATATCCGACTTCTTGCTCTTTTTCGTACCCAGCGAACGGCTGGCCGAAGCGCTTTCCTGTACCAGTACCGTCACCAGATCGCCGACCGACGCGGCGCGCGTTTCGGCGAACATATTACTGCCGCCGTTCACCCAGAGCGAGCCGTTGCGGTTGCCGTCCACGGCGCTGGCATTCAGCGCCGCCTCGACCTCGTCCCTGTTCGGATCCTCGTTGACGGAACGCGCCTGCGGCATGCAGCCGTACAGCGTCAGAACGCCGAGCAGAAGCAGCAGGACGCGGTGTTTGTGTATGTTCATCCGCGACTCCCCGTGAATGCGACGCGCACCGTGTTGCGGCTTTCGGCAATGGCGGCGATAACCTCGCGGCTGCGGCTGTTGCGCACCAGGATTCGTTCGCCCCTGGCCGCCGTGCGCAGCGCCGTGCCGGCCGTGCGGATATGGATCGATCCCGCATCCAGCACGATGTCCACCGGATCGCCGCGACGGATCAGCGGCGGGCGGCGTACATGACTGCCCAGAATGATCTGGCCCTTGTCCAGCGGACGCAGCATGCGCATGCCCAGCAGGGGTTCGGTCTGTCGCCATACCTTGCCGTGATGGCCGGCGATATCGGCTCGCGTCTGTTTCATCATATCCCGGGTGAGCAAGCTGCGTGCCGAAAGCGGTGTAGCAGCCACGACCACCTTTGCCCACCAGTGTACCCGCACCGGCACGTACCAGCGGCGGATCTGCCTGCCTGTGCCCTGTTCGGCGATCAGCGCCAGCCGCCCGGGATGTCCGTGCATGCGGGGCAGATGCCAGCGCAGTCGGCCGCTGGCGTCCGGCCAGCGTTCGACGCGGATCAGTTCGGCCTGTGCCTGCTGCCAGTGCACGCCGCGGGCGAAGAATGCCTGCAGGGACGCACGCATGGCCTCATCGGGTTCGGCCATGGCCGGTTGCGCGGACAGCAGCGCCAGCAGAAGCAGCAGAAGCCTCATTGCCTACCTGCGGACGTTGTTGGCCGTCTGCAGCATTTCGTCGGCTGCCTGGATGGCCTTGGAGTTCATTTCATAGGCGCGCTGGGCCGAGATCAGGTTGACCATTTCCTCGACCATGTTGACATTGGACATTTCCAGCATGGACTGGCCGATCGAGCCCAGTCCGTTCTCGGAAGGATTGCCGATAATCGCCTCGCCCGAGGCATTGGTGCTCTGGTAGAGCGAGTTGCCGAGCTGCTTCAGGCCGGCCGGGTTCTGGAACGTGGCCAGCTGGATCTGGCCGACCACGGTTTGCAGGGCGCCGGGCTGTTCGACCGAAACCGTACCATCGGCCGCGACCATGATCGACAGCGCATCCTGCGGGATGGAGATGGCCGGCTGCAGCAGGTCGCCGGACGGCGTGACGACCTGGCCCTGACCGTCGAGGCTGAAGGAACCGGCGCGCGTATAGGCGGTATCGCCGTTGGCCAGCTGCACCTGGAAGAAGCCGCGGCCCTGGATAGCCAGATCCAGCGAGCTGCCGGTCTGCTTGAATTCGCCCTGGCTGAACAGGTTTTCGACGCCGGCCGTGCGCACACCCATACCGATCTGGATACCGGTCGGCAGCTGCGTGCCGGCGGCGCTGGCTTCCGCGCCCGGAGCCTTGATCTGCTGATACATCAGATCCTGAAAATTGGCGCGTCCGCGCTTGAAGCCGGCCGTGTTGATATTGGCCAGGTTGTTGGAAATGACATCGACATTGCGGCTCTGGGCGGCCATGCCGGTGGCTGCGGTATGTAATGCAAGTAACATGGAGACTCCTTATCCCTGCACGACGCCGACGCGGTCGTTAAGCAGGCTTGCTTGCTGGTTGTAGATTTCGACGACTTTCATCATCGATTGAGATGAGCGCATGACATCAATCAGCTCGGTCATGGCCAGAATGCTGTTGACGTTCGATTCCTCGAGAAATCCCTGCCGGACGTTGACGTCAGCGCCGGCCGGCTCGATGTTGTCGGCCGGGGACAGCAGCAGCACACCGTGACGTACGGCCACCTGGCTGTCGTTCCTGAGCGTGGCCAGCCCCAGCGTTGCGAACGGCTCGCCGTTGGCATACAGGGTGCCGTTGCTGGTCACGGAAATATCGCCGTCGGGCACGGTGATCGGCTGGCCGGCATCGTCAAGCACCGGCTGGCCACCCTGGGTCAGCAGCGTGCCGGCGCCGTCGAGCGTGAAATTGCCGGCCCGGGTCAGGGCTTCCCCGCCATCCTCGGTTCGGACGCGAAAATAGGCCTTGCCCTGGATGGCAAAGTCCAGGCTGTTGCGGGTGTAGGTCAGCACGCCCTTGCTGGTATCGGTGAACTGGCGGTTCAGCGACAGATAGCCGGCCGCGATCTGATCGGGCGCGCCCTCCTTGCCGGCGGCCGATGCGAAGATGGTGGAAAAGGCGGTGCGATGGGCCATGAAGCCGACGGTGTTGGCGTTGGCCAGATTGTGGCTGATGTCGTTGAGCTTGTTCTGGGCCATCTGGTTGGCATTGCCCGAGATGAAGAATCCGCGTTGCATGGCTGCTCCCTGTCAATGGGTTTACGGACGTAAACATGCAAGATGCCGGCCAATTCCGGCGGATGATATTTTTTCTTATGAATTCAGACCTTGGCCGGCCCCGGCAGGGATGTTCTCGCCGGGGGAGGGAAATTTTTACCGCTGCGGCGCGGCTGTTTTTTCCTGTTGCCGGTGCGCTTTCCTTCTCGCGGAACCCATGCCTAATCCCCGGAGTGTTCCTTCTTCTCTTCGTGCCCGTGTTTTCCGGCATGTTCCGGAAATGCATAACTTGCCGTAGCCACGCCACGGTTCCCCGACGCGTCCGTGGCCGAAACCTCAAGCGTGAACATGGAGCCTCCCAGATGCAGCATGCCATGTTCACTTTCAGCCTCGGTCTCCTCAGACCATTCGAGACGAACGATCTGGCCATGGCTGACGGCATTGCCATTGAGGCTGGCAATGATGGCCGGTTGCGCATCTGCAATATCGGTTGCTGAAAATTCCACGCGGAAGCTGCCTTCGTCATCTTCCAGTTCAACCGGCACAAGTTCCGCCGTTACCTGCGGCGGCGTTGTGTCCTTCACGGTGACGAACATGGTGTCGGAAGCCGTATTGCCGGAGCAGTCCGTCGCCTGCACCGTGACCAGCGTGCGTCCCGGCGGGTAAATGCCCACCGGTGCAATATGCAGCGCGACATCACAGCAGTTGTCGCTGGCCGTGCTCTGGCCTGCAACGTCGAAGGCCGCCCCCGCCGGGCTCGTTGCCTCAAGCGTGACATCGGGGCCTGCATGCACGACAGGGGGCGTATGGTCATGGACGGAGACAATGACGGTATCGCTTGCGCTTGCGCCATCGCTGTCCGTGACCGTCAATGTGAGCGTGTGGGTGCCGAGCGGCAGCCTGACGGTCGGCGATATCCCATCCACGGTGCCGAAGGGACCATTCCAGACATAGCTCAGCGGGTCTCCGTCCGGGTCCGACGAGGCGGATGCATCCAGCACCACATCCGCGCCGGATGCGCCTGAGCATTCCACGCTCTGATCGCTGCCGGCGCTTGCCGGGGGGCATGGTTGACGCCGACAAAAACCTTCGAGTGTTGCAGACCGCTGACTGTAATGGATGTGGCATCATAGTCCACATGCCTGGTGATTGCGTCATTCAGCGTGAAATCGAAGGCGCCACTGGCTCCCGGTATGGCAATTTCACCCTGTCCCGGCCTGGCAGGACAGGTTTTTCCGATCGTGATTTCGCCTTCCGGGGAGACATCCTCGATACAGATGCGGTCGTCACTTGCGCCATTCGGGCGGGGCAGGGTCAGCCGATAGCCGCCGCCCTGATTCCCCTGGATCGTATAGGTCCAGGAGCCATCCTCGTTGCGGCAACTGCTGACAATGGTTTCGCCCGTGATGGTGGGAGTTGTGCAGCTGAGGGCGAAGTTATCAATACCGATTTCGCCGATTCCCGGCATGCGGATTTCCGTTGTGTAGATATTGGTGAACATGGTCGCCCAGGAAGCCGATGTGGTTTCCTGAATCCAGCCATGAGCGATGGCCTCGGCATCGCTCCAGAACGGATCGAATGCCACGTCGACATGTTGCCATGTGCCGGGCACAAGTCCCTGCAGGGGTTTGTACCAGCCGTTGTGCGATGCGTCCTGCCAGCGGAATCGCAGCCATGCCGTTCCGCTGCTGGTTGCCATCAGTCTCAGGTCGGCGCTGATGTTGTTGCACTGGGAGAGGTTGCCGGTGGCCGGGATATCCCGAGCCGCATCACGCCTTAGCATGGCGCCTGCGGCAGCCTGGGTGCTGGTCGAGTGCAGATAGCCGCCCGGATTGCCGCCGGAAAGCGGCGCATCGAGGACTGTCCAGGCCGTGTTTGGCAGCCATGGGGCGATGATGCCCTGGTCCCAGCTGATTGCGTAGGAGCGGGCCAGCGGCTCGCTTCCCTGCGAGCACATGCCGGATGATTCGCAGGCATCGCCGATGCCGTTGCCGTTGCTGTCCGTTTGATCCGGGTTGGGCGTGGCCGGGCAGTTGTCCATATGGTCGATGATGCCGTCGCCGTCGGTGTCAACTCCGAACTCGTAGACCCAGATGTCGAAGTTGCCGCTCGCGTCGCTGACGTAGGCCACCCTCCCTGGCGTGATGTCGTTCAAGAACTCCATCGATCCGGTCCCGGGGATGCGATGCACCGTCCCCGAGGGGAGGTGGTAGAGCACGACGTCGTACTCGCCCCCCTGGAGGTCGTCGAAGGCCAGGAAGTCACCCGAGAGGCGAGGACGCGACTGCTTACCGGGGAGCGCGATGGTCGTGACCGTACCCGCGACCAGATCGGCGATCACGACGTCCAGGTCTCCGGCCGGGGAGGGCGTGAGCCAGGCGACCCGATCCCCCGATACGTCGGGCATCGGCCTCGGGATCAGCCCCGAGCCAAGGACCAGCTCGGGACCACCGAGCAGGTCCGCGACCACGACCTCCCACCCGCCGCCGGGCGAGCCCCGCTGGAACACGACCCGGCTTCCGTCCACCCTTGGCCGCTCGAAGGCCAGGTTCACCGTGTCGGTGCTGGCGCTGACCACCTTAGAGACCGCCGCGACGAGGTCGTAGGCGTAGATGCCCGAGGATCCGATATCCGCGCCCTCGAAGACGACCCAGGGCGAGGAGATCGTCGGCAAGGTCTCGATCATCCGACCGGCGGTGACCTGCTGGCGCGTGCCGCTCGCGATGTCGTAGGCCATGACGATCTCGATGTTCGTCACAGGAGAGAAGTCACCGTAGACCACGGTGCCCCCGCTGACGTCGTGGACGATCTGAGTGCCGGGATCGGTGACCACGGGCGCCTCCACGCCGGTGACCAGATTGGTCATGTAGATGTCGCCGTTGCCGTTGCGCCAGTCGGTGTAGACCACCATATCGCCGGAGATGCTGGGATCGAGCTGCATCCCCGGGTCGCTCGTCACCTGCCGCGCGGGACCCATGACAAGCTGGGCCGAAACCGGTACAGGGATGAGCAGCAGGACGAAGATCAGGACTCTGGATAACAGGGATGGGGCATGCATGGAAACCTCCCGCTTGCATCGCAGGCGACCGTGCACGTCCAGGGTGTGCACGGTCAGGCATCCATGCCGTCGTCAGCCGGATATGGAAACACCAAACAGCATAGATAGCCGGTAAGATAAAATCAAGTTCAGGGCCGCTTGTCTGGCCGCTTGTCGAGGCCGGAATGAAGCGGCTTACTTCGGGCTGTCCATTTTTTCCGCCAGTCGTTGGTCGGTCCGGTACAGGAAGGCCAGCAGTTCGGCGACCAGCTGATAGGCCTCCTCCGGAATCTCGGTGCCGACCGGTACGCGGGCCAGCAGCTGTGCCAGCGAGTCGTCGCGGTGGATATGAATCTGTTCGCTGCGGGCGATGTCCAGGATGCGCCGGGCAATCTCTCCGTAGCCCGAGGCCAGCACCTTCGGGGCCTCGCCGGAGTCGGCGTTGTAGC
>JAJRVH010000117.1 GCA_021545625.1 Zetaproteobacteria bacterium | reverse complement strand
GAGAGGATGCTGGAGATCTGCTGCGGCGTGTAGAACTCGCCCGCTTTCTTGCCGGAGCCCGCGGCGAACTGGCCGATCAGGTATTCATAGGCGTCACCCAGCAGATCCCGTTCACTGGGAAATTCCGCCAGGCCCTCGGCGATCTTCTGGATGATGGTGCACAGGCGGTCGTTGCGTTGTTTGTAGTTTTTGCCGAGTTTCTCGGATTTGAGATTGATCTCGGAGAACAGCCCCTGGAAGCTGCTTGAGAAGGACTCGTTTTCGATGAACTTGAATCCGCGCTGCAGCGTATGCAGCAGCTCATCGCTCTGGGTGCGCGCCAGCTCGGCGATAGAGCTCCAGAGGTATTCGGGATTGATGAGGTAATGCACCTTGCGGCGCATGACCTTTTCGAATTCCTCGATGTCTTCGGGGTTCTGCTCGTACCACACCGCCAGCGGCGAACGGCGGTCGTCCGCCGGCAGTTCGGGCCAGTCGGCGCCCAGTTCGGCCCTGGCGGCATCCTCGTAGTTGTCCGACAGGTAGCGCAGGAACAGGAACGACAGCATATAGTCGCGGAAGTCGTCCGCGTTCATGGCGCCGCGCAGCTCGTCGGCAATGGCCCAGAGCGTCTTGCCTAGTTGGAAGCGTTTCGGGCATCCCCCCCCCCCCGCGCCTATGCGATGGCAATCAGCGATTACAGCATGCCGTCCATGACCGGGCTTGAGCTGCTGCGTAGCGTTGGCAACCTGCGCCCGGACCTGCCGCTTCTGCTGATGTCCGCACTGATGCCGGCACGAATTCCGGAAAACATCATGACCATTGTCAAACCCATGCGCTTCGAAAGCCTGATTCGTGTTGTCGATATGTGCATGGAAACATATCCGAACACCTCCGCGCTCGAGGTACTGCCCAATGCCGCGACATGGATGCCGCCCGTCCTTCCCGGCTAGCCGTTCAGCCTCGCGCCGCCACCCGGTATACGGCCGCGCACAGGTGCGACAGCTGCGCCTCGTCCATGACATAGGGCGGCATCGTATAGATCAGACGCCCGAATGGCCGCAGCCAGATGCCATCGGCCACCAGTCGCGCCTGCACGCCGGCGACATCCACCGGCTCCTTCATTTCCACAACACCGATCGCCCCCTTCACGCGCACGTCGGCAACCGCGTCCATTTCCCGGCATGGTGCCAACCCCCGCTCCAGCCGCGCCTCGATCGCAAGTACCCGTTCCTGCCACGGGCTTTCCAGCAGCAGGTCGATGCTGGCCAAGGCCACGGCGCAGGCCAGCGGATTGGCCATGAAGGTCGGCCCGTGCATCAGCACATGACCGTCGGCATGCAGGCCGCGACTGACCTCGGCCGTTGTCAGCACCGCGGCCAGCGTCATATAACCACCGGTCAGCGCCTTGCCGATGCACATGATATCCGGGCTGATACCCGCCTGCTCGCAGGCGAACATCGTACCGGTACGCCCGAAGCCGGTGGCAATCTCGTCGAGGATCAGCAATACGCCGAACTCGTCGCACAGGGCACGCACCCGGCGCAGGAATTCGGGAGCGTAAAAGCGCATGCCGCCGGCCCCTTGCACCAGCGGCTCCAGAATCACGGCGGCGATTTCATCATGCCGGGCCTCGATCAGCGCGCGGAACGATGCAATATCGCTCTCGTCCCAGTCCGTATCACGGCGTGATGCGGGTGCATCGGCAAACACATGCTCCGGCAACAGCTCCCTGAAAAGATGATGCATGCCCGACACCGGATCGCAAACGGCCATGGCCCCGAAGGTATCGCCATGATAGCCGTGCCGTATCGTCAGCAGCCTGCTTTTCCCCGGCCTTCCCCGGGCCTGCCAGTACTGCATGGCCATCTTGATCGCCACCTCGACCGACACCGAACCCGAATCGGCAAAAAACACATGTTGCATGCCCGGCGGCGCAAGCCCGAGCAGCTTCCCGGCCAGCCGCGCGGCCGGTTCGTGTGTCAGCCCGCCGAACATCACATGCGCCATGCGCCGCAGCTGTGCCTCGACGGCCTCATTCAGCCTCGGCACGTTGTAGCCGTGGATCGCGCACCACCACGATGCCATACCGTCGATCAGGCGCCGGCCGTCTTCCAGCTCCAGCTCGACGCCGGCAGCACGCCTGACCGGATAAACCGTTGCCGGTTCCTGCATCGAGGCATAGGGATGCCAGACATGGGCACGCTCGAAACCCAGCCAGCCCGTCACAATAGACCACCCTTGCGCACCAGATCGAGCGTCAGGCGTTCGATGACCACGCTCTTGTCCTCGATACTGGCGCCCTTGATCAGCCGCTCGGCCTCGTGGATGCGCAATAACGCGGCCATCAATTCGCGACCGCGCCAGCAACGGGCCTCGGCCGCGATCCTCTTTCTGGCCTCGCCGAACACCCGCGCCGAACGCGCGGGATTTCGATCCTGCCTGCCCGCAAACCAGCTGAACAACAACAACTGCTGCATGCGCGTACCCAGCCAGGAGAGCATCTGTACCCCGGCCAGCTGCTGATCGCGCAACAGGCGTGCCGCCAGCGATACCGCGCACCCCTCGCGCAGGGCCACCGCATGACACCATTCCTCCAGCGCCTCTGGCGCGCGCTCGCCCGACAAATCGCCGACCACGGCCATATCCAGTGACTCTCCCCGACCATCGTCATACCAGCCAAGCCGCTCGATCAGCTGGCGGGCGGCCAGGCGCATGCCGCAAAGCGACTCGCTCATCCAGGCCCTGGCATCCTCGCTGACATACAGTCCGGCGCGGGTCAGCTCCTCATCCAGCCAGCATGCAAAGCCGGCCGCGTCCGGCAGGGAAAACTCGCATTGCGCCAGCGATGTCAGTCCCTGCAGCTTTTTGTGCAGCGCCTTTTTCCATTCCATGCCCGGCGCACAGACAATCAGGCGATGACCGGCCTGCATGCCGGCAATGATATTCAGAAGATGCTCGCCCTGCTTCGGGCTGGCCGACTGGGCATTGCGCACCAGCGCATAGCAGACCGACGGCCCGAACAGGCCCTGATTCCTCGATGCCTCCTCGATGCGTCCCAGCTCGTTGATATCGACCCGCAAGCGCTGCGCCTGTGCATCGCCCGCGCCCAGCAGGGCCTCGGCCGCCTCGAAAAGCGCGTCATGATCCTCGCCATACAGGTAATAGGCCGCATGCTCCGGCGGCAGAAGCCTGGCAGGTCCGAGTTTCACGGAGGCTAGAACCCCGAGCGCAAGCGGCCGACGGCCGTACGCAGCCACTGCTTGCGCAGCCCTCGCAGCAGCTGTTGCCGCGAAGCCTCAATGCTTGCCGGGGCGCCGGTCACGTACACCTCGCCCTGCTCGCTGATCGAACCGCTTTTCCAGATCGTCCGCCCCTGCCGCTCCAACATCAGGCTGCCGCTGTAGAGCATGCGATACTGGCTGGCGATACCCGCCGCATCATAGGCCGAAGGCGTAAAGCGCACCGGCTGCATGCGGACGATCAGAAAGGCGTCGGCCGCATCCGCGCGCCGGCCGCCGATGCTGATATGCAGATCGTCCGCGGCCAGCTCCCTTCGCAAGCCGGGTAATAGCTGCCGCCCCTCCTCGCCCCGGGCCACCAGCGCCAGCCGCTGCACATCGGCCGGAATCGCACCCGGGCCGTCGCCGTGACCGACCAGATGATAGCCGCAGGCGGAAAGCAGCAGGGCCGTCAGCCAGAGCAGGCGCATCAGGCCGGCCTGACCACGATATTCAGCAGGCGCCCGGGCACGAGGATGACCTTGACCACAGCCATGCCGTCCAGCCATTTGGCAATCGATGCATCGGCCCGGGCCGCCGCCATCGCGGCATCCTGATCCACATCGCGGGGCACGGTAATCTCGCCGCGCTTCTTGCCCTGAACCTGCACGACCAGCCTCACCTCGTCGCAGGCAAGCGCCGACTCGTCCACCTCGGGCCAGTCGCTGATCACGGCCATCTTCTCCATTCCCAGCCGTTCACCGGCCTCGCAGGCGAAATGCGGCACGAACGGCGCCAGCATCGTAACCAGCGCGCGCATGCCTTCCCGGTAGGCCGCCTCGCCCTGCTCGTCGGCAATCGCAAAGGCCTGCAGCGCATTGGCCAGTTCCATCAGGGCCGCGATCGCGACATTGAAGGCAAAGCCGTGCTCGAAGGCGTGCGTCACGCGCCGGATCGTACCGTGAATCGCGCGCCGCAGAGCCCTGACATCGCCACCCTTCGCACCGGCGTCAACGGAGCGGTCCAGCAGCCGCCAGACGCGCTTCAGAAATCGATGGGCCCCCTCAACACCGGCATCGTTCCATTCCAGGTCCTTCTCGGGCGGAGCGGCAAACAGCGTAAACAGGCGCGCGGTATCGGAACCGAAGCGCTCGATGATCGCATTCGGATCAACCGTGTTGCCCTTGGACTTGGACATCTTGGCCCCGTCCTTGAGCACCATGCCTTGGGTCAGCAGATTCAGGAACGGCTCGTCGCCGCCCTGTTCCGGCGTAAACAGTCCTGCGTCGCGCATCAGCTTGTGATAGAAACGCGCATAGAGCAGATGCAGCACCGCATGCTCCACGCCGCCGATATACTGATCGACCGGCAGCCAGCGCTCGACGGCCTTCGCATCGACCATCGCCTGTTCGTTGCGGGGACTGGCATAGCGATCCATATACCACGACGACTCCATGAAGGTATCGAAGGTATCGAGTTCGCGCTCGGCCGCTCTGCCGCAGCGCGGGCAGTCCGTATGTCGGAAGGCGTCGCAATCGTTCAGCGGGCTGGCTCCGCCGGTCGGCT
>JAJRVH010000116.1 GCA_021545625.1 Zetaproteobacteria bacterium | reverse complement strand
GACTGACTGCCAGGCGGCCGGGGCTGGCGGAATCAGCTTTTTATAAAAGGACGGTTGCATGAATATTGCAGAACGACGCAGCGTATTTTCCATTGCGGGAATCTATGCCCTGCGCATGCTGGGGCTGTTTCTCATTCTGCCGGTGTTCGCGCTCTACGCCGAGGGCTTGGACGGCGTGACGCCGGCATTGATCGGTCTGGCGCTGGGCGCTTACGGCTTTACGATGGCGATGTTGCAGATTCCGTTCGGCTGGCTGTCCGACCGCGTGGGCCGCAAGCCGGTGATTCTTGCCGGGCTTCTGATTTTTGCGATTGGCAGTATGGTGGCGGCGATGGCCGATTCGATCTGGGGCGTGATCATTGGTCGCGCGCTGCAGGGCGCGGGAGCCATTGCCGCGGCGCTGATGGCCCTGCTTGCCGATCTGACGCGCGAGGAGATCCGCAGCAAGGCCATGGCCGTGATCGGTATGACGATCGGCATGTCGTTCACCGTGGCGCTGATTGCCGGGCCGTTGCTGGATGGATGGATCGGCGTGGATGGCATTTTCTGGCTGACGGCAGTTTTCGCGCTGTCGAGCATGGTTGTGCTCTACAAGGTCGTGCCCGACCCGGTGCGACTGACTACGCATCGCGACGTGGAATCCCGGCCCGGCGAGTTCGGACGGATTCTGCGCAATGCCCAGTTGTTGCGTCTGGATATCGGTATCATGCTGCTGCACGCGGTGATGACGGCGATGTTCATCGCGTTGCCCTTCGTGCTGCGCGATCATCTGGGGGTTACGCCGCTGCACCATCCGTGGGTTTATCTGCCGGTGCTGGTGGTGGCGATGGGATTCATGGTGCCGTTGATCATCGTGGCGGAAAAGAAGGGCAGGATGAAGCAGGTGTTCCTGGCCTCGATCATGCTGATTGCCATTGCCTGCCTGATGCTGGGGGCTTTTCACGATAGCATGGCCAGCGTGATTGCCGGCCTGTTCCTGTTTTTCGTGGCCTATAATGTGCTGGAGGCGACGCTGCCGTCGCTGATTTCGCGCATGGCGCCGATTGATGCCAAGGGTACGGCGATGGGGGTGTATTCGACTTCCCAGTTTTTCGGTGCTTTCCTCGGAGGTGCCGTCGGCGGCTGGTGCTATGGCCAGTTCGATGTGCAGGGCATCTTTTTCGGTTCGGCGGCGATTGCCGTAGTGTGGCTGTTGATCGCGCTGGGTATGCGGTCGCCGGTCATGCGCTCGGCGATGATGCGCCATGTATCCCGGGATGCTGACGCGGCTGCTTTGCAGGCGCGGCTTCTGGTCGTTGCCGGCGTTCATGAAGCGGTGGTGGTACCCGAAGAGCAAACGGTTTTTTTGCGGGTCGATAAAAAGACGCTGGATGAGGCGGAGCTGGATGCATTGCTGCCTCCGGCCGGCGATGACGCAGAATCCTGAAGGAGTGTCTTTATGAACGAACTTTCAAACATGGTTCGCCCCGCGCTGCTGATTATCATGGACGGCTGGGGCATCGGCAGCGGCGGTCCCGAGGATGCGATTGCAAGGGCGCATACGCCGGTGTTCGATCGTCTGTGGGCCAGCTATGCGCATACGCAGCTGTTGACGCACGGCCCCTACGTTGGCCTGCCGTCGGAGAAGGACATGGGTGGTTCCGAGGTCGGACACCTGACCATGGGGGCCGGCCAGATCCTCGATCAGGGACCGACGCGCATCAACAAGGCGATCCGGGATGGTTCTTTTTACCGATCCGAGGCACTTGGAAAAATCATTGATGTCGGGAAAAGCGGGGGAACGATCCATCTGCTGGGACTGCTGTCGGATGGCAACATCCATTCCCATATCGATTATTTCCGGGCCGTGATCGACCATGCCTTTGAGCAGGGCGTGAGGCAGTTGCGCGTGCATGCCCTGCTCGACGGGCGCGATGTCGGCGTGCAGAGTGCGCAGAAGTATATCGCCCGCCTGGAAGAAGCATTTACCTATGTGAACGCGAACGAGGGCTTCGAATACTGCTTTGCCTCCGGCGGCGGTCGCGAGCGCATTACGATGGATCGCGACCGTGACTGGAGCAAGGTCGAGGAAGGCTGGAATCTGATGGTGCATGGCCGCGGCGAGCATCGCTTTCATTCGATGATGGAGGCGGTCGAATATTTCCGCGCCCGGACCCCGGGGCTGGTGGATCAGGATATGCCGGGCTTTGTCATCGTCGATGCCGACGACCGGCCGGTCGGGTCGGTCCGGGACGGCGATGCGGTGGTGATGATGAATTTTCGCGGCGACCGGGCTATCGAGATTACCGAGGCATTCGAGCTGGACGATTTCGACGGCTTTGAGCGCGGTGGAGATGCCGGGCGCGGCCCGGACGTGATCTATGCCGGCATGATGGTCTACGACGAGGATCGCAACCTGCCGGCCCTGCAGCTGATGGGGCCGACGCATGTCGAGGCGCCGTTCGGCAGGCGTATTCTGGACCTCGGCATCCGGCAGTTCAGGCTGACCGAGACGCAGAAATATCCGCATGTAACCTTCTTCTTCAACGGCGGCTACCGCGAGCCGCTGGATCCGGCGCTGGAGGACTATATCCTGATTCCGTCGGACAAGGGCGTGTCGTTCGCCGACGCGCCCGAGATGAAGGCGCCGGAGATTGCCGATGAGGCGGTCAGGCTGATCGAATCGGGCCGCTACGGCTTCGGCCTGATCAATTTCGCCAATGCCGACATGGTGGGGCATTGCGGCAGGATCGAGCCGGCCGTGGCGGCCATCGAGGCCGTGGATGCGGCGGTCGGCCGTATCGTTGCGGCGCTGGAAAAGGTAAACGGTTGCGCGCTGATTACGGCCGATCACGGCAATGCCGAGGAAATGCAGGTGTTCCTGAAAGACGGCCAGGCGGAGGCTTCAACCAAGCATTCGACGAACCCGGTACCCTGTATCCTGTTCGATCCATCCTATGATGGCTCCTACCGGTTGCGCCAGCCTGATGGCTCCGGCGATATCATGACCACGCCGGGGCTTTCGCATCTGGCGGCCACATTGTTCGAAATCATGGGGCTGGATGTGCCGGGAGACCTGAATCCGTCGCTGATCGAGCGCGACTGATCGGCTGATGGCCTGTTGTCGCGATATCGCGGCGCAGGATTTCAACATGTTCGATACCACTGATCGATGCGGCAAGGCGGTTCAGCGCCAGGCGTACGTGCTCGCTGACCTCGGCCGTGGTCAGCTGCCTGTCCGCAGCCCTGTATTTGCTGCGTTCGAAAGCCCTGCGCGCCGATTGCCGCGCCTCCCTGCCGCTGATCGCGTCGAAGCGGGCCCAGCCGACGCGGGTTTCGATTTGCAGCGAGGCGAGATCGGTTTCGACATTCAGCACCTCGACCCTGTCCACGGCCAGTTTCAGCGTGCCGTTGCGGTAGTCCAGTACATGCAGCGAGGCGGGCCTGACGCCGTAATAGATCCGGATCGGTGCACGCACCCGCGCTTCGGTCATGCCGCGGGGCAGCGTCAGGCCGAACAGGTGCACGAAGGCATG
>JAJRVH010000115.1 GCA_021545625.1 Zetaproteobacteria bacterium | reverse complement strand
CGATGAGTTATGTCGGGCGGATGCCGGTTTTACGGGGCGCGAGACTTTGCATCGGGCATGGCAGACATGTCTGCGCTGGCCGGGGGATGTGATCCGCCACAGCCTGCGTCCGGCTCCCTCGCTGCTGGCCGTATGCCTGGGACTGCGCACGGCACTCAGGGATTTGCCCGGCAGGGCCTGATTGTATGGATGCACTTTTCGGGCGCATCCCTAGAGTGCGGCCCTTTGCAAGACGCAGGTATACGAGAACGACCCTTTGAGGAGATGCATAGGACCATGGAAAAGTATTATGTCACCACGCCGATCTATTACGTCAACGATGAACCGCATCTCGGGCATATCTATACGACGATTGCCGCCGATGTGCTGGCCCGTCACCAGCGTCTGAGCGGTCGCGACGTATTCTTTCTGACCGGTGTGGACGAGCATGGGCAGAAGGTGCAGCAGGCGGCCGAAGCGCGTGGCATCGCGCCGATCGAGCTGGCCGATCAGGTCGTCGAGCGCTATCGCGATCTGTGGCCGGAACTGGAGATCACCCACAATGATTTTATCCGTACCAGTTCCGGGCGCCATAAAAAGGGCGTGCAGGCGATGTGGCGCCGCCTGGAGCAGGCCGGCGCGATTTACAAGGATTTCTATGAGGACTGGTACTGTGTGCCATGCGAAAGCTACTGGACCGAAACGCAGCTCAAGGATGCCGGCTGCTGGGATGACAAGCATTGCCCGGACTGTCGCCGGGTCGTCGAGAAGGTGCAGGAGGAGTCCTATTTCTTCCGGCTGAGCGATTATCAGGATCGTCTGATTGAGCATATCAGGACCCACCCCGATTTCATTGCGCCGGCCTCGCGTCGCAACGAGGTGCTCAGCTTTGTCGAGGGCGGCCTGAACGATCTGTCGGTATCGCGCACGACCTTTTCCTGGGGGGTGCCGGTGCCGGGGGACGAAGGGCATGTCGTCTATGTCTGGATCGATGCGCTGACCAACTACCTGTCTGCGATCGGCTTTCCCGATCAGGGGGTGCCCGATTACTGGCCGGCCGACGTGCATCTGATCGGCAAGGACATCCTGCGTTTTCATACCGTATACTGGCCCTGCATGCTGATGGCCGCTGACCTGCCGTTGCCGAAACGCGTGTTCGCGCACGGCTGGTGGACGGTCGAGGGCGAGAAGATGTCCAAGTCGAAGGGCAATGCGCTGCGTCCGGCGGATTTGCTGAAGGATTACGATGCCGATGTGATCCGCTATTTCCTGCTGCGCGAGGTGCCGTTCGGTCAGGACGGCGACTTCTCGTTCGAGGCGCTGAAACAGCGCTACAATACCGAGCTGGCCAACGATGTGGGTAATCTGCTGAACCGGTCGCTGGCCATGCTGAACAAGTACCGCGATGGCGTGCTGGGCGCCGTGGGCGACGAGAGGGAGATCGACAGGGCCCTGATCGCCGATGTGCAGGGCATGCAGCAGGATGTGGCCGAAGCGCTGGAACGACAGGCCTTCCACATCGCGCTGGAGCGCATCAACGGGGTGGTCCGGCACGGCAACCGCTATGTCGAGGAGAATGCGCCCTGGGCGCTGGCCAGGAGCGGCGACGATGCGCGGCTGGATACGGTGCTTTATCACCTGATCGAGACCCTGCGTCTGGTGGCCGTGCAGTTGCTGCCTTTCATGCCGGAAAAAATGGCGCGGATGCTGGAACAGATCCATGCCGCCGATGTCGACGTGGCAGCGATGCGGCTGGCCGATGTTGGCGGCTGGGGGCTTCTGAAGGCAGGACACCGCTGTCGCAAGCCTTCGCCGGTGTTCCCGCGTATGGACTGATATGGTCAAACGCGCGGCTGCCCGTGATCCGGATCACGGAATTATTGAAAAAAATGCCGCGCAGGCGCATGATTCACGCCTATGCCTCGCCGAACGATTCAGCGATATATGCCCGATCACGAACGGATTCGTAATCACAGGAGTCTGAGTTGCTTCGGCTGCCTGCTGCATAGGCCTGCCCTGTGGCACCTGAACCGACGCTCGGTGGCGACGGCCTTTGCCGTGGGCTTGTTCTTTGCTTTCGTGCCGGTGCCGTTCCAGATGGTGTTGGCTGCCGGCGGCGCGATCTTCTTCAACGGCAACCTGCCGATCTCGGTGGCAATGGTCTGGTTGACCAATCCGCTGACGATGCCGCCGATCTTTTATGCGGCCTATCTGATTGGGGCTGCGATCATGGGGCATACGCCCGGCGAATTCAGTTTCGACAGCATTTCCTGGGAGTGGGTGCATCACGGATTGGTGAATATGTGGCAGCCGTTTCTGCTCGGCTGTCTGGTGCTTGGTCTGCTCAGCGCGACCACAGGGTATATCGCCTCTCGTATCCTGTGGCGCTATATGGTCGTGCGTCGCTGGCGAAGGCGTCATCTGAATCGTCAGGCCTGCGCCTGAATTCCTTTTCCCCCGAAACGCCGAATGCCTGACTGGGCCGCCGTGCTGGCCGATATCCGGAGCAGGACGGATCGAGATGTTTCCATCGACAGGGCCGTGCCGGTTGGAGGAGGTAGCATCAACGAGGCGTGGAAGCTCGAATGCGCCGATCAGTATTATTTCGTCAAGCTGAACCGGCCGGACCGACTGTCGATGTTCGAGGCCGAATTCGAGGGGCTGTGCGCATTGCGCGATGCCAGAGCCCTGCGCGTGCCGGAGCCGCTGGTTTGCGGCTCCGATGAGAACGGCAGCTGGCTGGTCTGCGAATTCATCGATATGGGTAGCCGCAGCCGGGCATCCGAATCGATGCTCGGTGAACGGCTGGCGCTCCAGCACCGGATATGTGCCGAGCGTTTCGGCTGGCACAGGGACAATACGATTGGTTCGACGCCGCAGATAAATGGCTGGATGGACGACTGGCCGGCCTTCTGGCGCGATCGCCGACTGGGCTTCCAGTTGCAGTTGCTGATCCGGAGGGGGATGGGCGGAGGGGTGGCGGCCTCCCTCGAGCGCCTGATGGACGGATTGCCGCAGTTCTTTTCCTCGTATACTCCGGCGGCATCGCTGCTGCACGGCGACTTGTGGGGCGGCAACCGCGGCTTCGATATGCAGGGCCGGCCGGTGATCTTCGACCCGGCCGTATATTACGGCGATCGCGAGGCGGACATTGCGATGACGGAGTTGTTCGGAGGTTTCGGCGCGGACTTTTATGCAGCCTACCGGGCCGCATGGCCGCTTGATGCCGGTTATGTGGTGCGCAGGGAACTCTATAATCTCTATCATATCCTCAACCATGCCAATCTGTTCGGCGGTGGCTATCTGACTCAGGCCGAAGGGATGATCGCCCGCCTGCTGGCCGAGCTGCGCTGAGGCGGTTGCCTCACCGGTGAGGGGACATACCATGCGCCCATATCATTGCCGGAGAGGTTTTCATGCAACAGATGGCTCAACGCATCGTCGCGCATCGCGCGTTCGAATATTCCATTATCGGCGTGATCCTGTGCAGTGCCGTGCTGATCGGCCTGGAGACATCCGCGGAGATCATGCTGGACTACGGGAGCTGGATCGCACTGGGCAACCGTATCGTGCTGGGTATCTTCATCGTCGAGGCGGCCCTGAAGATCTATGCCGTGGCGCCGCGTTTTCGGTTGTATTTCGGCAGCGGCTGGAACCTGTTTGATTTCACGATCATCCTGCTGGCCCTGATTCCGAGCGCCGGCAATCTGGCCATGGTCGCGCGCCTGGCGCGTCTGCTGCGGGTGCTGCGGCTGATCTCGGCGATTCCCGAGCTGCGCCTGATTGTCGCAACGCTGATGCGGTCGATTCCGAGCATGGCCAATATCATGTTGCTGATGGGCGTGATCTTCTATATCTATGCCGTGGCCGGTCAGCAACTGTTTCATGCCCATGATCCGGAGCACTGGCGCAATCTCGGCATTTCGTTGCTGACGCTGTTTCGAATTGTCACTCTGGAGGACTGGACGGACGTGATGTACACGGCCATGGACATGCATCCGCTGAGCTGGATCTATTTCGTCAGCTTCGTGGTGATGGGGACGTTCGTGATCGTCAATCTGTTCATTGCCGTGGTGATCAACAATCTGGACGAGGCCAAGCAGGCGCGTCTGGAGGAGATGCGTCAGCCGCCCAGTCACGACGAATTATTGAAGGAGCTGGAGGCAACCCGCCAGGCATTGGCCAGCCTGCAAAGCCGGCTGGAGGAATCCGTCGATTCCCGCCGCTGAGCATCAGCGTTCCCCGGTGCCGAACAGCGTGTCGGCATGCTGCAGCACATAATCGTGGAAGGCCTTGCTGACCGGCGAAAAGTGGCGGTCCTGCCGGTAGACCAGATGCCAGTGGCGCATGATCGGGAAATCCTCGACGTTCAGGACGACCAGCCGCTTCAGCGCCAGTTCCATCTCCAGCGTATGGATCGAGACGACCCCGAGGCCGAGGCCTGCCTGTACGGCCTGCTTGATGGCCTCCGATGAATGCATTTCCAGACTCTGGGGCCGTTCCAGATCGTGCGTGGCAAGGAAACGTTCGACGGCCGCGCGCGTGCCCGAGCCGATTTCGCGTACAATGAAGTTTTCCCGGGCCACCTCTGCCAGGCTGACCTTCTTTTTGCCGGCCAGCTTGTGGTTCGGCGGCGCGACGACGACCAGCGGGTTTTCCATGAATACCTCGGCGGCCAGCGGCATATTGGCCGGCGGTTTGCCCATAATGACCATGTCGGCGGTATTGTTTTCCAGCGCCTCCAGCAGGCCGGCCCGGTTGGCGACGCTGAGACTGATCTGGATGTTCGGATATTCGCGGCAAAAGCCGGCCAGCAACCTGGGAGTGAAGTAGTTGGCCGTTGAGGCCATGGTCAGATGCAGGCGCCCGCGCTTGATGCCGCGCAGTTCTTCCATGCTTTGCTGCGCCTCTTCCAGCTGGATCTGGATGTTGCGTGCGTGCTGGAGAAGTTCGCGGCCGGCATCAGTCAGCTGGATGGATTTGCCGATGCGATTGAATACCGGCATGCCGACCTCGTCCTCGAGCTGCTTGATCTGCATCGATACGGCCGGCTGACTCAGGTATAGCTGTTTGGCGGCCTGTGTGTAGCTTTGCCGTTCGGCAACCGTTTCGAAAATTTGCAACTGCTTGAGCGTGATGCGCATATCCACCATCCATAAGAAAAGGTTATGGTCGGAATCATAACCTTTGATTTTACATGATGGAAGCGACGGTCCAGACTTCCCATCGTCGCAGATGGGGCGTAATCTCCACTGCCGTGAGAGGGGATTCGTTTCTGATTCCCTGTTCATATAAAAACCTGGAGGGATCTTAAATGGATCAATCGAATCGTTACGCGGATCTGAGTCTGAAGGAAGAAGACCTGATCGCAGGCGGCAAGCATCTGCTCGTAGCCTATAAACTTATTCCGGCTGAAGGTTATGGCTTTCTGGAAGTGGCTGCGCACGTTGCTGCTGAATCTTCCACCGGAACCAATGTTGAAGTATGTACGACCGACGACTTTACTAAGGGTGTGGATGCGCTCGTGTATGAAGTCGACGAAACGGCATTTGGCGATGACCCTGTCAAGGGTGGCGGTTTGATGAAGATCGCCTATCCGATCGAGCTGTTCGATATTAATATCACCGACGGCAAATATATGGTTTCCCAGATGTATTCGCTGATCCTGGGCAACAACCAGGGCATGGGCGACCATGTCGGCCTGCGCATGCTTGATTTTTATGTCCCTGAAGCGATGATCAAGAAGTTTGACGGTCCGAATGTCGGTATCAAGGATCTGTGGAAGGTGCTGGGTCGTCCGGAAGAGGACGGTGGTTATATCGCCGGCACGATCATCAAGCCGAAGCTGGGCCTGCGTCCGAAGCCGTTCGCCGAGGCTGCCTACCAGTTCTGGCTGGGTGGCGACTTTATCAAGAACGACGAGCCGCAGGGTAACCAGACTTTCTGCCCGATGAAGGAAGTGATTCCGCTGGTTGTCGATGCGATGGATCGCGCGCAGCAGGAAACCGGTCAGCCCAAGCTGTTCTCGGCCAACATCACTGCCGATTGCCACAAGGAGATGGTGGCCCGCGGCGAATACCTGCTCGAGCAGTTCGGCAAGATTGGCGCCGAAACGCATGTCGCTTTCCTGGTCGACGGTTTCGTGACCGGTGTTCATGGCGTGACCACCTGCCGCCGCGCCTTCCCGAATACCTTCCTGCACTATCATCGCGCCGGCCATGGTGCGGTAACCTCCTATAAGTCGCCGATGGGTATGGATCCGCTGTGCTTTATGAAGTTTGCCCGCCTGATGGGAGCTTCCGGCATCCATACCGGTACGATGGGCTACGGCAAGATGGAAGGACACGGCGATGAGCGCGTGCTGGCCTACATGCTGGAGCGCGATGAGTGCCAGGGTCACTACTTCAACCAGAAGTGGTTTGGCATGAAACCGACCTGCCCGATTATCTCGGGCGGCATGAACGCGCTGCGTCTGCCGGGCTTCTTCGAGAACCTGGGTCACGGCAACGTGATCAATACCTGCGGTGGCGGTTCCTACGGCCACATCGACAGCCCGGCTGCCGGCGCCACGTCGCTGAGCCAGGCCTATGAGTGCTGGAAGAGCGGTCAGGATCCGATCGAATATGCGAAGACCCACAAGGAATTCGCCCGCGCGTTCGAGTCTTTCCCGCACGATGCCGACAAGCTCTATCCGGGCTGGCGCGAGAAGCTGGGCGTACACAAGTAAGCCGCGCTTATCTCACGGCAAGCATCGAGAGGCCCCGGTTCCCCGGGGCCTCTTTTTTGTGCGCTATAGCCATATCACGAATATGGATGAAAGCATGGAGTCATAAGATAAACTTATCGATGTATCACGATTATGAGCATGCCTTTTCCGTGCGAGGGACTAGAGTGTGTTCAAGTTTTCATGCGGGAGCGAACCATGACCGATAAAGAGCAATACAAGATTCATCAGGAACCGTTTTACCAGCCGCAGGGTGATGAGGTCGAGCTGTACGAAGCAGCCTACGCCGCGCGTCTGCCGATCATGGTGAAAGGCCCGACTGGCTGCGGCAAGTCGCGTTTTGTCGAATATATGGCCTGGAAGCTGGACCGGCCGCTGATTACCGTGGCATGTAACGAGGACATGACGGCTTCGGATCTGGTCGGGCGCTATCTGCTCGATGCCGACGGTACGCGCTGGCAGGACGGTCCGCTGACTACGGCGGCGCGTATCGGTGCAATCTGCTATCTCGACGAGGTGGTCGAGGCGCGTCAGGACACGACGGTCGTGATTCATCCGCTGACCGATCATCGTCGCACGCTGCCTCTGGACAAGAAGGGTGAACTGGTCGAGGCACATCCCGATTTTCAGCTGGTGATTTCCTATAATCCCGGCTATCAGAGTTTGATGAAGGATCTGAAACAGTCGACCAAACAGCGTTTTGCCGGCTTCGAGTTTGATTATCCGGATGAGTCCGTCGAGACAGAGATTGTTGCCAGGGAGACCGGCATCGAGACGGACCTGGCGGCCAGGCTGGTCAAGATCGGTGGTACGGCCCGCAACCTGAAAGGGCATGGCCTGGATGAGGGCATTTCGACGCGTTTGCTGACCTATGCCGCCGCTCTGATCAAGGGAGGCATCGAGCCGAAGGCTGCGTGCCGGATGGCGCTGGTGCGGCCGATTACCGATGACGCCGATATCCGCGATACGCTCGATCACGCTATTGACGCAGTCTTCGGCTGAAGGAGATCAGGGCCATGACCGTTGCAACGGTTGAACGCAGCATGGATGTCGAGATGTACTGGCAGCGGCTGGGCTGCAACTTCGCCCAGGTGGACCGGGTTTTCGACGACTGCATGGTCGAGGCCAAGGCTCTGCTTTCCGAACAGGGGCTGGTCAGCTATATCGAGAATGCGCGTTTTATCGGCAAGATGGGACGCGGCCCGGAGCCGTTGCTGGTCTATCTGGAGGAGGCGCCGGGCGTGGCCGCCATCGTTGGCGAGCAGGTACTGGAAGAATTGCGAGAGTTCGTCCATTACATGTCCACGCATACCAATTTCAAGGCGATGGTACCGTTTCTGCAGAGCGTTGGCGCGGTCACGCGCCGTCTGCAGAGCCATGAGCTGCTGAAGCAGTATATGGAGATCGTCCGCGACATGATGTTGCGTACATCGGGATCGGTGCACGGTCATCATACAACGTTTCCCAGTCCCGGCCTGCCGGAACTTCTGAAACAGGCACCGCGCCTGCTGACGGAATTGTCGCTGGAAGGCTTCAGGAACTGGGTCGAGTACGGCATTCGCTATTACCAGAACCATCCCGGCAATCAGACCGATTATTTCAGCCTGCAATCGGCCGATGCGGTGGCCGTCATGCAGCGCGAGCGTCATGGCACGCTGCTGGTTGATCATGAGCGCAAGCTCGATGCCTATCTGCGCGGCTTGTGGCAGGACTCCGATTATCTGGTGCCGTATTCGCTGGCCTTCGATGAATTGCGCAAGCCGATGCCGTATTTCGACGGTTACGGTATTCGGTTGCCGGATGTGTACGACGACGATCGCGGCGTGGCCGGTATCGATCGTTACCGCGCGGCACTGGCACATATGGCTGCGCACCGGCGCTGGAGCCAGAAGATGATCGTCGACAACTGGAGTCCGTTCCAGCGGGTGGCGGTGGAAACCTTCGAGG
>JAJRVH010000114.1 GCA_021545625.1 Zetaproteobacteria bacterium | reverse complement strand
TCTGCACCCTTGTATGATTGTCGCCCGGCAGCAGCAGATGGGAAAAGCCCAGATTGGCGGCCTCGCGGGCCCGCGCTTCGGGCTGGCCGACGGGACGGATCTCGCCGGTCAGGCCGACCTCGCCGAAAACCGCGACATTGTCGGCCAGCGCCTTTTCCTGATAGGCCGATATCATCGCCATCAGCACGGCCAGATCAGCGGCCGGTTCGGCGATGCGCGCGCCGCCGGCAACGTTGATATAAACGTCGTGCTGCGACAGCGGCAGGCCGACGCGGCGTTCGAGTACCGCAGTCAGCATGGCCACGCGACCGCCATCCAGGCCGACGGCCGAGCGTTTGGGCGTGGCATACACGGTCGGCGCGATCAGCGCCTGCACCTCGACCAGCAGCGGTCGCGTGCCCTCCATGCAGGCCAGCACGACCGAGCCGGGCGTGTCTTTGGCCCGTTCGGCCAGAAACAGGCGCGAGGCGTCGCGGATGCCGACCAGCCCCCGGTCGGTCATTTCGAATACGCCGATTTCGCCGGCCGGTCCGAAGCGGTTCTTGACGGCCCTGAGGATACGGTGGGCATGCCCCTTGTCGCCCTCGAAGTAGAGCACGGCATCGACCATGTGTTCGAGCACGCGGGGGCCGGCGATCGAGCCGTCCTTGGTGACGTGGCCGACGAGAATCAGCGCATGCCCGAGTTGCTTGGCCTGCTGGATCAGCGCTGCGGCGCAGTCGCGTACCTGCGATACCGTGCCCGGCGCGCTGGTCAGCCGGCCGGTGGCCGTGGTCTGGATCGAATCGATGATCACGGTGGCCGGTTTGCGGGCGCCGACCGTGGCCAGTATCGATTCCAGTTCGCAGGCGGCGATCAGTTCCAGATTGTCGTGCAGCGCCTCGATGCGCTGGCCGCGCAGATGCACCTGCCGGGTCGATTCCTCGCCGGTGATATAGAGCACGGGCTGGTCGCCGGCCAGCCTGGCCGCGGCCTGCAGCAGAATCGTCGATTTTCCGATGCCGGGATCGCCGCCGATCAGGATGGCCGAACCGCTGACCAGTCCGCCGCCGAGCACCCGGTCCAGCTCCTCGATGCGGGTCGAGCGGCGCGCTTCGCCGGTGGCGGGCAGGCCGGTGATCGGCACGGCATCCAGCACCTTGCCCTTGCCGGCGGTGCGCAGGGCGGCTGTTTCGGCAAGCTGTTCGCTGATACAGTTCCAGTTGCCGCAATCGGGACACTGGCCCATCCATTTGCGATGTTCGGCGCCGCAGCTGGCGCAGACGAAAAGCGATTTGGCCATGGCGAAACTGTACACAGGGCGCAGCACCTCTGCACTGCTTATGTGCGGGTTACAGCCGGTGTGCCTCGAACCAGCTTTGGCCCTGGTCGATATCGACCGTCAGAGGCACGGACAGCGATACCGCCGATTCCATCGTCCGGCGCATGGTGTCGGCGACTTCGCCGGCCTTTTCCCGCGGCGCCTCGACCACCAGCTCGTCATGCACCTGCAGGATGATATGCGCCTGCGGCACTTCGCTCGCCAGGCGCCGGTGCAGCCTGATCATCGCCACCTTGATGATGTCGGCGGCCGAGCCCTGGAGCGGCGCGTTGATGGCTGTGCGTTCGGCATAGGCGCGATGCATGCCGTTGCCGGCATGGATGTCGGGCACGTAGACGCGGTGGCCGAGCAGGGTCTCGACATAGCCCCGGGCACGGGACTTTTCGAGCGTGTCGTCCATGAAGGCCCGAACTCGGCGGTACTGGCTGAAATAGGCGTCGATGAATGTCTGCGCCTCGCCGCGTTCGGTGTCCAGCTGTTTGGCCAGGCCGAAGGCGCTCATGCCGTAGAGGATGCCGAAGTTGATGATCTTGGCGCGCCGGCGCATGTCGCCGTCCACGTCTTCGATGGGCACGCCGTTGACGGCCGCGGCCGTGGCGGCGTGGATGTCCTCGCCTTTCCGGAATGCCTCGCGCAGCGTTTCATCGCCGGAAAAATGGGCCATCAGCCGCAGTTCGATCTGGGAATAGTCGGCGGCGATCAGGATGTTCCCCGGTTCGGCGACAAAGGCCTTGCGGATTTCGCGGCCCTCGCTGCTGCGGATCGGGATGTTCTGCAGGTTCGGATCCGACGAAGACAGGCGGCCGGTGGTCGTGACTGCCTGATTGTAGGACGTGTGCACGCGGCCCGTTTCGGGATGGATCAGTTTCTGCAGCGCATCGGTATAGGTGGATTTCAGCTTGCTCAGGGTCCGCGTTTCGAGGATCAGGCGCGGCACCTCGTGTTCGTCGGCCAGCTTTTCCAGTACGCTCTGGCCGGTCGCCCACTGACCGGATTTGGTCTTCCTGCCGCCCGGCAGCCCCAGCGTTTCGAACAGCAGCACGCCGAGCTGTTTCGGCGACTGGATATTGAATTCGGTACCGGCGGCCGCGTGGATGCGCGTCTCCAGTTCGCGGATGCGCTGTCCGAAATCCTCGGACAGTGCGGCCAGCTGCCCGCGGTCGATGCGCACACCCCGCCATTCCATGTCGGCCAGCACGAAGGACAGCGGCAGCTCGATGTCATCGTGGCGGCCCAGGCGCTGTTCATGTTCGAGACGCTCGCGAAGATAATGGGTCAGGCGCAGCGCGATATCGGCATCCTCGCAGGCGTACGGCGCGGCCGTTTCCAGCGGCACCGCGTCGAAGCCGATCTGTTTGGCTCCCTTGCCGGCCACCTCTTCGTAGGAGGTGCAGCGGTAGTCCAGATAATCCTCGGCCACTGCATCCATCTTCGGCGCGTATTTGCCCGGATACAGGCAATAGGCGAGCAGCATCGAGTCGGCGACTATGCCGGCAAGCCCGATGCCGGCGCGGCGGAAGACCTGCAGGTCGTATTTCAGGTTGTGGCCGCATTTCTTTTTATTGCGGTCCTCGAGGAAGGGACGGAGTGCCGCCAGCGTTTCGTTCCGGTCCAGCTGTACCGGCGCCGCATCGAGCAGGTCGGCGGCGCGGTGCCCGAGCGGCACATAGAAGGCCTCGCCGGGAGTGGCCGCGAACGAGATGCCGACGATATCCGCGTCATGGGTGGCCAGCGAGGTCGTTTCGGTGTCCACGGCCACGAGCTCGGCCGCATCCAGCACGTCGAGCAGGCGCTTCAGCCCGTCGCGGTCGTTGACGATATGGTTGCGGCGTTCGCCGACCGGATCGGGCTCCGGCATGTTCTCTTCGTTTTCGGGTGCTGCGGCCGGCTCGCCCCTGACCTCCTTGCCCGCATCCCCGTCGGAGAATTCGTCGCCCAGTCGACGGAACTCCAGTTCCCGGAAGATGCGGCCCAGTTTTTCCCTGTCCGGCTCGCGCACGCCGAGATCGTTGAGTGCAACGCCCACCGGCGCATCGTCGGCCAGCGCCACGAGGCGGTAGGCCAGTCGCGCGTCGTCGGCGTGGGCGATCAGGTTTTCGCGGCGCTTGTTCTGTTTGATCTCGGGCGCATGCTCGAGCACGCCTTCGAGATCGCCGTAGGTGTCGATCAGCAGGGCGGCCGTCTTCGGGCCGATGCCCGGCACGCCGGGGATGTTGTCCGACGAGTCACCGGTCAGGGCCAGCAGGTCGTGGATGCGTTCCGGCCCGACGCCCCATTTCTCCTTCACTTCCTCGATGCCGTATTCCTTGCGCCGCATCGTGTCGAGCATCCAGATCCGTTCGTTGACCAGCTGCATCAGATCCTTGTCGGTGGACACGATGGTGACATCCCAGCCCTGCCGTTCGGCCTGGCGGGCCAGCGTGGCGATTACGTCGTCCGCCTCGTAGTTGTCCAGGCACAAAAGCGGCAGCCGGAATGCCTCGGTAACCTCGAGGATGCGCGGCCACTGGGCGGCCAGTTCCTCCGGCATCGGCGGCCGGTGGGCCTTGTAATCGGGGTAGATATCGTTGCGGAACGTACCGTCCTTCGGATCGAAGGCGACCGCGACATGCGTCGGACTCAGATCCTTGAGGATGCTGCGCAGCATCTGCACATAGCCGAATACGGCGTTGGTCGGCTCCCCCTTCGAATTGCTCAGGTTGTGGCGCACCGCGTGAAAGGCGCGGAAAACATAGTTGGGGCCGTCGATAAGAACGAGATGTGGCATCGGAACTCCGGGATCAGGAAGGTCGCCAGCATGCCCGAGACGGGCACCGCCCGCAATGCGTCAGCGGCTGAATACCCATGTGTTGCCCTCGGAAAGTTCGGGGTTGAAGGCATAGCCGTCGACATCGAAGCCCTTGATCATCTCGGGGTCGGTGAGGCGATGGTCGATGATATAGCGACACATCATGCCGCGTGCCCGTTTGGCCGAGAAGCTGATGGTCTTGTAGACGCTGCCGCGCAGCTCCCTGAACTGCGGCGTGATGATATCGGCCCGCAGCGACCGGGGTCGGACGGCCTTGAAATATTCGTTGGAGGCCAGGTTGATCAGGACATTGTCGCCGGTCTCGGCGAGCGCTGCATTGAGCGTTTCGGTGATGATGTCGCCCCAGAAGGCGTACAGATCCCGGCCGCGGGCATTGGCCAGCCGCGTGCCCATCTCCAGCCGGTAGGGCTGCATCAGGTCCAGCGGCCGCAGCACGCCGTACAGCCCCGACAGGATACGCAGGTGGCGCTGCGCGAAGGCGAGCGCCTCGTCGTCCAGGCTGTCGGCGTCCAGGCCCTGGTAGACGTCGCCCCGGAAGGCGAGAATGGCCTGTCTGGCGTTGCCCGGCGTGAAAGGGGTGTGCCAGCGCTGATAACGCTGCATGTTCAGATCGGCCAGCTTCATGCTCAGTTTCATCAGGCTGGCAATTTCAAAGCTGTCTTTATCGCGCAGGATATCGACCAGCTCCCCTGCCTGGTCGAGCAGCTGCGGCTGGCTGCAGCCGGTCGGTGAGGCGGGGGCGTTGCAGTCGAGTTTCTTGGCTGGCGATATGATCAGCAGCATGGCATCTCCTTGAGCGCAACGATAAGGGGGCGGGCCGGCCGTGCCAACCATCGTTGTGACGGGCATCGCATCCGGCTTGTATTCGCGCTGACAATATGGGATGTTTTCTACTATCATGGAGGACGGGATGGACATGGACGAGAAATGGATGCGGCGGGCCATCCGTCTGGCCCGCAAGGGCATCGGCACGACACATCCGAATCCGCGCGTGGGGGCGGTGGTGGTCAACCACGGCGTCGTCGTCGGTGAAGGGTGGCACGTCAGGGCGGGCGAGGCTCATGCCGAGGTCGTGGCCCTGCAGAAGGCCGCGCACCGGGCCCGGGGGGGCACGCTGTATGTCACGCTGGAGCCGTGTTCGGCGCGCGGCCGGACGCCTGCCTGTACCGATGCGATCCTGCGCGCCGGCATCCGCCGCATCGTCTATGCCTCCTCCGACCCGAACCCGGACATGGCCGGCGGCGGCAAGGTGCTGGCCAGCTATGATGTCGAGGTGGCAGGCGGTCTGCTGGCCGATGAGGCGGACGCGCTGAATGTTCCGTTTTTCCACTATATCCGCACAGGTCTTCCCTATGTTACGGCCAAGGCGGCGATTTCCCTGGACGGCAGGCTGGCCACCCGCAGCCATCATTCGCAATGGATCAGCGGCGGGAAATCCCGCCGCCATGCGCACGGCCTGCGCGCCGTTGCCGATGCGATCATCGTCGGCGCAGGTACCCTGCTGCACGATAATCCGTCGCTGACGGTGCGCGATGCCAGGGTTCGGGGGGACGTGCCGCTGCGAGTCGTGCTTTGTTTCGAAACCCCGCCGTTCAATCCCGAAAGCCGGCTGCTCGGCGATGAGGCACCGACCCGTTTTTATGTGCGCAGTACCAACGAACATACCCAGCGCTGGCATGATGCCGGCGTCGAAATCGGCAAGGCGGCCAGTCTGCCGGCCGTGTTGCGCCATCTGGCCGGGCAGGGTTATCTGGATGTGCTGCTCGAGGGTGGCGGCCAGCTGCATACGGCTTTTCTGGAGGGGCGGTTTACCAGCGAGATGGTGCTGTATCAGGCGCCGATCCTGATCGGTGGCCGCGATGCGGTTCCCCTCTGGGGAGGAGAGGGGGTGGAACGCGTCGATCAGGCCGTGCGTCTTGAAAACGTCGTGCGCCGCAAGATGGACGACGACTATATGATCCGGGGACGGGTCGTCTACCCGGACTGATGCGCCGATGAGGGAGCCGCGGCCGATGATGCATGCTGATCGTCTGCCGCTGTTGCTTCCGGTCACGCTCTGGGTCGCGGGACTGGCCTGCGTCAGAAGCGATGCACTGCCTGTTGCCGTCGCGGTACTGCTGCTGGCCGGCCTGCTGTCGGCATTGCTGTGGTGGTGTCCGCGTATGGCGGCCGTGCTGCTTGTCTCCTGCCTGTGGGGCGTGGCCGATCTGCTGCTGGACGCGCGCGACATGCAGGTTCCCGATGCCTGGCTGGCGAATGCGACGGATATCACGGCCGTGATCGAATCCGTGCAGCGGCAGCCTGCCTATACCCGGTTGCTGGTCGGCGGGGCACGCGATACGGAAGGGCGGCGCTCGTCCGGCCGGCTGCTGTTATATCTCCACCGTTCGCGGGATGGCACGTCGCTGATGCC
>JAJRVH010000113.1 GCA_021545625.1 Zetaproteobacteria bacterium | reverse complement strand
TGCTTCTGGCGCTGGCGGCGGGAATGTTGCTGCCCTCTCGGCCACAGGCTCCGGATCTGCGCCCTTCAGTCGCCGATATTCCCTATGAGGATTTCCATGTCGCGCCGCCCGTGGTGACCCCTGACGCCGGCGCCATACCGCCGGCTGGCGAGGGTCGCCATCTGCATGGCGTGGCGCTGATTGTCGATGACATGGGCTATGATCTGCAGGCATTGCGGCGGATTCTGGCGCTGGACGTGCCGGTCGCGATCGCAATCCTTCCCGACGCGCCGCATCCGGAGCGTTCGGCCGAAATGGCGCGCGATGCGGGTCAGATGGTCATGTTGCATTTGCCGATGGAGCCGGATACCGAGAAATACAGGCTGCGGATGAGCGATGCCTTTCTGAAACAGGGCATGGACAAGGCAACGATGCGCCGTGTGCTGTTGCGAGATCTTGCCCGCGTTCCCTATGTCGAGGGCGTGAACAACCATATGGGATCCCGTCTGACGCGCATGGAGGCCCAGATGGAGTGGTTGATGCAATTGCTGGACGAGGAAGGATTGTTCTTCGTCGACTCCCGTACCAGTGCCCGCAGCGTGGCTGCAGCGAAGGCGGCGGAGGCCGGGTTGCCCTGGGCGTCGAGACAGATTTTCCTGGATCACAGGCTGGATGAGGCCTATATGCAGCATGCCTGGGATCAGGCTCTGGCATGCCAGTCCGGCCGTCGCGCGTGCATTGTCATCGCTCACCCCCATCCGGAAACCATCGACTTTCTGGAGCGCAAGCTGGCGGAGTCCGGGCGGTTGACGCTGACGCCATTGCGGGGACTGTTGCATCCCTCGCAGCGCCTTGTCGCCCGGAGCGATTCGTAATGATTCCGTTGCGCAAATATTTTCTGGCCGGCGTGGTGGCGCTGGCACCGTTGCTGGTCACGGTGGCGCTGATCAACTGGCTGCTCGACATCTCGGACAAGGGGATCGAGCTGCTGCCTCACGCCTACCGGCCGGAGGTGTTGCTGGGAGTGAATATTCCCGGCATGGGCGTGCTGCTTGCGTTGCTGTTCATTTTGCTGGTCGGGGCCCTGACGACGCATTTCATCGGCAGTCGCATCATGCACATGATCGATCTGGTCATGGAACGCATTCCGCTGGTGCGCACGATCCACAAGGCGACACGTCAGTTGCTGGCGGCGATTTTCAGCGACAATTCGGCGGCCTTCCAGAAGGTGGTCATGGTACAGTTTCCCCAGCAGGGTCGATGGGTAATCGGCTTTGTCACCGGCGAAGGAAGCATGCCGGGCAGGGATGGCGATACCGAACGCATGGTGTCGGTATTCATTCCGTCCACGCCGCTGCCGACGACGGGCTGGCTGCTGTTCGTCGACGAGTCCGAAATCACGCATCTGGATATGAGCGTCGAAGACGGCATGAAGCTGGTGCTTTCCGGCGGCGCGCTGACGCCGGAACAGGCCAGGGACGGCGCTTCGGGTTCCGCATGAACGGGCGTTTCAAATGGTTGCCGGCGCTGTTTGCGGTATTGCTATGGCAGTCTGCGGTTCAGGCAGCTTCGCTGGCCGAGGCAAGGCAGCTGATGGATGCGGGAGCGGATGAACAGGCCTTGCAGATGCTGCGTGCCTTGCAGGATGCGGAGGCCGGAGATTATCGTTTCTGGTTCATGCGGGGCGTGATCGAGGCAAGGCAGAAGGATTTTCAGTCGGCGATCGGGCATTTTCGCAAGGCGCTCGAATTGCGGCCGACGCTGGCGGAGGCGCACAACAATCTGGCCGTGATATACAACGAAATGGGCGATTTGCGTGGCGCGATCCGGGAGCTGGAGGCTTCGCTGGAACTGAATCCGGACTATGCAACGGCGCATGAAAATATCGGCGATCTGTATGTGAAGCTGGCCCTGGAGTCCTATCAGAGAGCGATGGATGGCGGCGATGCGGCGCTGATACGGCGTTATCAGCGTTTACAGCATCTTCGCGATGCGGAAGTCAGACCGGTCGCGCCCGGCGTATATGCCTCGATTACCGGAGCGCTGGAACGCTGGCGCACGGCCTGGAGCGCCCGCGATATCGATGCCTACTTCGCGGCCTATGCGCCGGATTTCGAGCCGGCAGGGCGTTTCGCGGATGTCGGGGCATGGCGGCGCTACAAGCGGAGGGTTATCGGCCGGACATCGTTCATCGATGTGAAACTCGAGGATGTCCGCGTGTTGCTGCTGTCGGATACGAGGGCTGTGGTTGATTTTATTCAGTTTTTCAGATCCGATGGTTATCATAGCAGGGATCACAAGCAACTGACGCTGGAGAAATATCGGGATGGCTGGAAGGTGGTGGATGAATCGGTGCTGTAGGAGGAACGCATGCGCATGGCGGGCGGGCATGGCCGTTCTGTTCCTGCTGGCCTTCTCCGGCCTTGTCCGGGCCGACGGGGAAGCACAGTGGCAGCATGTGTTGCAGGCCTTGCAAAACGGCGAGGCCGAAGCGGTGCGGGAGCTGAGCGGCAAGGACCGGGTGATTCTGCAGGCGGCGCTGGCGCTGAAGTCGAACCGCCCGTCCCGGGCGCTCGAACTGCTGGGTGAGGCGGGTGTCGATGATCCGCTGGCGGCGCTGATCCTGGCCGAGGCGCACAGGCGCGAGGCGGTCGAGGCGGTGCAGAAGGCCGGCGATTACGCGCATGCCATCGAGGAGCAGGAGAGGCTGCTGGCCGCCGCCGATCTGAGCCGCGGACTCGGCGAGGCGGATGCGCGACTGAATGCCTTT
>JAJRVH010000112.1 GCA_021545625.1 Zetaproteobacteria bacterium | reverse complement strand
CATGGGCGCATCATAGCCGCTTGTCGCGCCGCTGTATAGTGAGTCCTGCGGATCGGTTCCTTGGCCGTCCACCTTCCTGTTTCCGGGTCGTAGTCCCTTGCACCGAAGCGGATCAGGCCGGTATCCCGGTCATAGATGCCGTCCGCGAAGCCGAACGGCTGGAAGCCAGGATTGGTGTCGTTGATCACCTTGCCCCAGTCGTCGTAGTCCATTCTTTGGACCACCGCGCCTGTGCTGGTGTTCACTACCAGCCTCGGGCTGCCCAGATGATCCGGGATGATGCGATAGGTCACGCCACCTTCAAGGAACCTCTGAGCAACATCCGTTTTTTTCATTTCTCGTGCCATCAGCCGGTGCTTGCCGGAAATGGCAACCATCTTTCCTCCCGATTTTTCGTCGAGGACGGCGCTGAAATCAGCGTCGCATCCATGATCGTTCCCTCGCTCAGCTTGCATCCGAGCAATGCCAGATGCGCGTTGATCTCCGCCAACAACTGCTTGCCCAAGTCATGAGCCTCCAGAAGATGACGGAGCGGCTCTCAGTTCCCTGACCGACCCGCGTCCCTGTTGCCAGGATACTCCGAGCCGGTTGAGCAGGCGAATGCCGGCGTGGAAGTCCAGCATCGGCACGGTTGCGTAGTCTCTGTCCTCCGTCCCTTCCGGAACAGCATATTTCCCGAGCAGCCTGCTGGCTTGATTTCCGAGCAGGGCATGTAGCTTGTCAAAATCGGGAAGTTCGCTGAGCCGGCCGACGGATGCATTGCGTAGCGTGATTCGCCATGCGTCGCCGTCGGGCGAGGCAAGGGCCTGCTGCCGCGCCTGTCCGCTCAGCAGGCTGTCCATGGCTGATACGGCGTCCAGAAAGCGTTTGTCCGGCGACAGGCGATATCGGTCGAGCACGGCCGTGCGCAATTGATGGACCGGGATGTTGTGAAAACTGTCCGCGTACCGCCCTCTGCGCCGCTTCCCATGTTTCGGTTGATGACATAGGGGGCACCTGGGTCGCCGCATATGCGCTGCCGAGCAGGGCGAGAAGGCCGAGGAGAATTTTTGTTCTGAGAGGAGGTTTGTTCATGGCAACCTCGATGCGACCGGGTCTGGCTGCATGATCCGCAGCATGTCGAAGCAGGCCATTTGTACCCGTGCAACCGTTGCAAACCAATCTTTTACTGCCTTGGCCGGGCGACTTCCCGGTCCGTCGGTGACCGGAATTCTCCGCGATGCTTGACCGCATGCGCCGCCGGCATACGATGCTGGCATTGTGAATGTAACCACCAATCCGCTGGCCCGCGCCCAGGAAATCTGCGAAGCCGACATGGTGCGGGTCAACGCCTGCATCCATGAAAACCTGCAGTCGGATATTATGATGATTCCGGCCATCGGCCATTACATCGTCAACAGCGGCGGCAAGCGTTTCCGGCCGCTGCTCTGCCTGCTGGCCGCGCGCCTGTTCGGCTACCGGGGCGATCGCCATATCCCGCTGGCGGTGGTCGTCGAATTCATCCATACCGCCTCGTTGCTGCACGACGATGTCGTCGATTCGTCTGATCAGCGCCGCGGCTCTCCATCGGCCAACGGCGTCTGGGGCAATCAGGCCAGCGTGCTGGTCGGCGATTACCTGTTTTCGCGCGCCTTTCAGATGATGGTGGCCGATGGTGACATGGCAATGTTGAAGCTGATGAGCGACGTGACGAATGCGCTGGCCGAGGGCGAGGTGCTGCAGCTCTCGCGCACCTTCCATCTGGAGATGACCGAGGCGGAATGCCTTGAGGTGATCGAGCGCAAGACGGCCGTGCTGTTCAAGGCGGCGGCCGAGGTCGGCACCTGCGCGGCCGGGCAGGACGAAAGGACGGTGGCGGACATGGCCGAGTACGGCATGTGTCTCGGCGTGGCCTTTCAGCTGATGGATGATGCGCTGGACTATTCGGCCGAGGCGGAGACGGCCGGCAAGCCGGTCGGTCACGATCTGGAGGAGGGCAAGATCACGCTGCCGCTGATCCATGCCATGCGGGGCGACGCGGAACTGCGGTCCCGGGTCGAGGCGATTGCCGAGCGCGGAGGTTACGCGGACGGGGACGAGCGCGACTGGGTGCGCCGGCGCGTGGCTGCGCAGCGGGGAGCCGAGCACGCGATGCGGCGGGCCTGCGATTACGCCAGGCGCGCCAGGGCGTTGCTGCCCGCTTCCGGAGAGGCGGAGATTCGCGATCTGCTGGCCGAACTGGCCGATTTCTCCGCCCGCAGGCCGTACTGATTCGATGGTTGCATGCCGGGCGGCATCCTTTTATGATGCGCGCGCCTTCCGGCGTTTCGGAAGCTTTATGATTCGGGGTGTGGCGCAGCCTGGTAGCGCGTACCGTTCGGGACGGTAAGGTCGGAGGTTCGAACCCTCTCACCCCGACCAGTTTTCTTTTCCTTCGATCGCGGAAAATGCGCGGATGTGCGAAGCAGGTCACATCCGCGCATTTTTCATTCGGCAAAACTTTCCCTTTCATCTATGCTTGTCCATATCAGTCGGAGGACGTTGCAATGGGTAAAACGCGCAGTCAGCAAGGCAAGGATGCCGTGGTCGGCCTGGCCGGCAAGGGCGGGGATGTCGTCGAGCGGGCCAGCAAGGAAATCGAGCAGGCGCTCAAGGATGACGCGACATTGCAGCTGCTGGCGGCCGGGGATCTGACCGTTCTTCCCCAGCTGGCGGCCTCGCGCCCGGCCAGCCGCGTGAACACCGAACCGCTGAACCTGGACGTCATCATCGAGGAGGTGGCGCGCATGATTGCCACCACCCAGGATCATTACAAATGCATCATGTTCACCGATCTCGAAAGCTCGACCGAATACAAGCGTAACATGGGGCATACCAAGGGCTATATGCGCAACCGCCTGTTCTGCGATATCTGCGAGCATGCGGTGCGGCGCTATCACGGCCAGGTGGTCAAGCGACTGGGCGACGGTGTGATGGCCGTGTTTGAAACCGCGATCGACGCGGTGCTGGCGGCATTGCTGACCAAGCGCAGCATCGCCGCCGGCCGCAGGAAACTGAAAAAGCTGGTCGGTTCGATGGACTACCGCATCGGCATCACCTGCGGCTACGTCAAGGAGATTCCGGGCGAGGCGCAGGACTATATCGGCCATGCGATGGATAAGGGCGCGCGCATCCAGACGACGGCGCGCCGCAACCAGATCCTGATCGACGAAATCGTCTACGGTCTGATTCATACCAAGATTCGGGACTATTCCGGCGATATCCTGATCGGACAGCCGAAGAACGTCACGCTGAAGGGCGTCGGCGTGAGCACGCTGTACGAGGTTTCGCCCAAGGAACTGGGGCTGGAGTCCAGCCTGGGCACGCGGCTGCGGCATCTGTTCCACTGAGTTTTTGCGCCATGCGGCGCGGAATTCGCGATGGTCCCGGGTTGCAGGGGGCGTTAACATCGCTGAGGTACAGCAGGAGGTGACGATGAAACGATTACTTGCCGGAATTGCCATACTCGGTTTGCTGACGGGCTGCGCGACCGCGCACCAGTAACGGGCGGCCACCAAGGGGGCTGCGGTCGGCGCGGTGGCCGGTACCATTATCGGCGGTGCCAATGACAAGCCGCTGGAGGGTGCGATCATCGGCGGCGTGATCGGCGGACTGGCCGGCGCCATCCTGGCCGATGACGACCGGGTGGTTGCCTCGGAGCGGCGCTATCACCGGCGCTCATGCCGCCGCGGCGATGCCTATTTCGACCGGGCCGCCCGTACCCGTAATCTGGAGCGCAAGATCCGCCTGATGCGCGAGGGCCTGCGCCTGTGTCCGGGCAATCCGGCCGCGCATAACGATCTGGGTGTGGCCCTGATGCTTAACGGCGAGTTTGGCAAGGCCCGGCGCCAGTTTCATATCGCGCTGGATCTGGAGCCGGGCTATGTGCCGGCGAAGCGTAATCTGGCCCGACTGAACAGGATCGAAAAGCGGCGCCATCACGGGCACCATTATGGCGGGCACCATTATGGAAAGCATGATCACGACCGGCACGACGGTGCGCGCATCTGGCGCGACGATGATTCGGAAGACGAATAT
>JAJRVH010000111.1 GCA_021545625.1 Zetaproteobacteria bacterium | reverse complement strand
TGATCGATATCGCCGACCGTGCCCAGTGGTACAAGTATGTCGTACATAACGTCGCCCATGCGCACGGCAAGACCGCGACCTTCATGCCCAAGCCGATCTACAACGATAACGGCACGGCCATGCATGTGCACCAGTCGCTGTGGAAGGGAGGCAAGAACCTGTTTGCCGGCGACAAGTACGCCAACCTGAGCCAGGAGGCGCTGTGGTACATCGGCGGCATTATCAAGCATGCCCGCGCGCTGAATGCGTTTACCAATGCCTCCACGAACTCCTACAAGCGTCTGGTTCCGGGTTTCGAGGCACCGGTGATGCTGGCCTACTCGAACCGCAACCGTTCGGCTTCAATTCGCATCCCGGCCGTCAATTCCGATCCGGCCCGTCGCATCGAGGTGCGTTTCCCGGATTCGACTGCCAATCCGTACCTGGCATTTACGGCCATGATGATGGCGGGTCTCGATGGTATCGCCAACAAGATCGATCCGGGCGATGCGGCCGACAAGAACCTGTACGACCTGCCGCCGGAGGAAGAGGCGAAGATTCCGACCGTCTGCTCCAGCTTCGAGCAGGCTCTGGAGTCGCTGGACAAGGATCGCGAGTTCCTGAAGGTCGGCGGCGTGATGGACGACGACATGATCGACGCCTATATCGCGCTGAAGATGGAGGAAGTGGACGAGGTTCGCATGCGTCCGCATCCGATGGAACTGGAGCTGTACTACTCCGTGTAATGCAGGCCGGCCTGGCCGGGTTGATGCAAAAAGGCCGTCACGCAAGTGGCGGCCTTTTTTTATGTTCGGCAAACAGGGTAGGGTGAGGCTATGGATCACCCCTGTCTTCGACATGTGCCGCGGCGGCTGCGGCCGGATGCGGAACGGCTGCTGACATGGTCGCCGCTGTTCGCCTCGCTGATGCGCACGGCGGATGGCGATGAATGCCGGTTCCTGTTTCAGCCGCTGCGGCAGGCGGAGCTTCCGGATGGCGGCAAACGCTGGGTTCCGCATTGCGACAGTGGCGAGCCGGGCGTTTGCATGTGGCATCTGCGTCGCTGCAAGCAACGCGCCATGCGTCATCTGATCTGGTGGGAGCTTGGTCTGCACGGCGATATCGCGGCCTCGTTCGTGGCCATTGCCGACTTCGCGGCAGGTTTGCTGGAGGAGGCGCTGGCGATGGCGATGCGCCTGATTGCACCGCGTTTCGGTGGTTTGCAGGGGGGGCGCTTTTGCGTCATCGGCCTCGGCAAGCTGGGCGGCCGCGAACTGAATCTCGGTTCGGATATCGATCCGCTGTTCATCTGGCAGGGGGAAGGCAACTCCGTCGGCGGTCGCAGGGATGTGCCGGCGGCCGAATATTTCGCCCATCTTTCCCGCATGCTGATCCGCCTGTTCGCCGAGCATTCGGAAGATGGCCTCGTCTGGCCTGTGGATATGCGGCTCAGGCCCGGCGGCGACGGGGCGGCGATCGCGCTGAGCCTCGATGCGACCCTGGATTTCTACCAGAACTATGGCCAGACATGGGAGCGGGCGATGCTGACCAAGGCGCGTCCGGTGGCCGGCGACATGGCGCTGGGCGAGGCGTTTGTCGAGGGCGTGCGGCCGTTTGTGTATCGGCGATATCTTGATTATACGACGGTGGCGGCGCTGGCCGAAATGAAGCGGCGCATCGACCGGCAGGCCGGGCGCCAGGAGATTGGCGCCGGTTTCGATGTCAAGCGCGGACGGGGTGGTATCCGCGAGATTGAATTCATTGTCCAGTCCATGCAGCTGGTGCATGGCGGCCGGCATCCGCGCCTGCGCCGGCCCTCCACCCTGAGCGCGCTGGAACGTCTGCGTGAGTTCGGCGCGTTGCCCGATGGAGAGGCAGCGATGCTGCGTGATGCGTATTGCTTCTGGCGTCGCGTCGAACATGCCGTGCAGGCCAGAAAGGGCGAGCAGACTCAGCAACTGCCGGAAAGCTTCGAGGCCTATCTCGGCGGCATGCTGGCGGAAAGGGATGTGGCTGCGACGATGGAGGCATATGTGGCCGGCGTGAGCGAGGTGTTTGCCCGGCATGTGCTGCCGATGGACGGACGGGAAACGCAGACAAGCTGGCTGACGGGCAATCACGATGCGGAGCTTGCCGTTCTGGACGAGGATGACCGGCGTCGAGTTTTGCTGGCGCTTGAGCGACTGGATGCGCAGCTGTTGCGCGGCCTGCTGCCCGAGCGGAGCTGCGCCCATGTAGACGCCATTCTTGCCCGGGCGATGCCGCGCTGGCTGAAGGATGCCAATGGTGTCGCGGCACTGGAGGCCTTTGCCGATCTGGTGCATGCGATTGCCGGCCGCGCGACCTGGATCGATCTGCTGGCGACCCATCGGGGGGCGCTGGAATGGTTGATGGGCGTATTGTCGGCCAGTCGCTATCTGGCAAATCATATTGTTCGCGACCCGTCCTGGCTGGAATGGCCGCTGGCGGCCGGGCATCGCCGGTCGGATATCGATACATTGTGCGGCGAACTGTCCGGGCTGGGAGATGGCGATCCGGAGCAGGATCTTGCCGAGATCGGAAGGCTGGTCGACCGGGCCCGGATCATGGCCGCGCTGGCCGTCGATGCCCATACGGCCGGTCCCGTGGAAATAGGCGAGTGGATGTCGAAGACGGCCGATGCCGCGACCCGGGCGGTATTGCGTCTGTCCTGCAGGCAGCTGGGACTGCCTGCAGACTTTCCTCTAGTGGCGCTGGCCATGGGCAAGCACGGATCGCGTGAAATGGGACTGGTTTCGGATCTGGACATGGTATTCGTACTTGATTGCGACGATGCATCAGGGATGCTGAAAGGGCGTAGCCATGGCGACCATGCCCAGAGGCTGGGGCGACGCATGATTCATTATCTGAGCGGTACCCCGCCGTTCGGGGCGGGGTTTTCCTTCGATGCGCGCCTGCGGCCGTCGGGCGCATCGGGCGCGCTGGTGACGACGCTGGCCGGTTTCCATGAGTATCAGCTGCATGAGGCTCAAGCCTGGGAGCATCAGGCCCTGTGCCGGGCCCGACCGGTGGCGGGTCCCGGGTCCTCCCGGCGCAGGGTTGCGGACGTGGTCCGGCAGGTGCTGGATATGCCGCGCGATCCGGAACGGCTGGCCGCCGAGGTACTGTCCATGCGCGGCAGAATGCTTGCGCACCTGGCCAGCAAGTCGGAGCAGGTTATCAATCTGAAACATGATGCGGGCGGCCTCGTCGATATCGAGTTTCTGACCCAGTTTGCGCGTCTGGCGTTCGGACCGGATGCACGGTCCGTGGTCGATATACTGGGAGGGCTGATCACGGCGGATGCGCCGCCGGCCTGGCGCGAACATAGCAGTTTTCTTGTGCGTGGCTGGCTGGATTACCGGCAGATGGAGAACGCGCTCAGGGTTGAGTTGTGGAGATCGATCGGAAAACTGTCCTGCGACGCCTCGGCCCCGGAATGGGAAACGATGCGACGGCACGCGGCGATCCATGATCCTGACGCACTGAAGTCGCGTATGCGCCGGGTGCATGAGATCTTTCTGGAATTGTTGCGGATATCATAAGGAGGGAATGGAGGCAGGGGCGGGAATCGAACCCGCGATGGAGGTTTTGCAGACCTCTGCCTTACCACTTGGCCACCCTGCCGCACAAGACGCGTACGATAGAAAAAGGGGGGCTGGCGCCCCCCC
>JAJRVH010000110.1 GCA_021545625.1 Zetaproteobacteria bacterium | reverse complement strand
GGCGACATCATCGCCGTGGCCGGCATCGAGACGATCAATATCGGCGAAACGATCGCCGACAGGGACAACCCGATCGCGCTGCCGGTCATCCATGTCGACGAGCCGACGCTGACGATGGAATTGCATGTCAACAACTCGCCGCTGGCCGGCACCGAGGGCAAGTTCATCACTACCCGCCAGATCCGCGACCGCCTGATGAAGGAAATCCGCACCAATGTCGCAATGCGCGTCGAGGAAACCGATTCGGCCGATATCTACAAGATCTCCGGTCGCGGCGAGCTGCATATCGGGATCCTGCTGGAAAACATGCGCCGTGAAGGCTTTGAAATGGCCGTATCGCGTCCTTCCGTGATCGTGCGCGAGATCGACGGCGTCAAACAGGAGCCCTACGAACATGTGACGGTGGATGTCAATTCGGAATATCAGGGCACGGTCATCGAAAAGCTTGGCAAGCGTGGTGCCGAAATGACCCATATGCAGACCAATCCGGACGGCTCGACGCGCATCGAATTCATGTGTCCGACCCGCGGTCTGATCGGCTACACCTCCGAATTCCTGACCGATACGCGCGGCACCGGCGTGCTGCATCACCTGTTCCATGCCTACGGCCCGTATATCGGCCAGCTGCCGGGACGCACCAACGGCGTACTGATCTCGATGGTCGATGGCGAATCGGTCGCCTTTGCGCTGTGGAAGCTGCAGGAGCGCGGCAAGATGTTCATTGGCGCGGTAGAAAAGGTCTACGAGGGCATGATCATCGGCATCCACAGCCGCGACAACGATCTGGTCGTCAACCCGATCAAGGGCAAGAAGCTGACCAACGTCCGCGCCTCGGGCAAGGACGATGCGATCGATCTCGTACCGCCGCTGCAGCTGACGCTGGAACGCGCCATCGAGTTTATCGCCGATGACGAGCTGGTGGAAATCACCCCGAAGAATATCCGCCTGCGCAAGCGGCTGCTCAGGGAACACGAACGCAAGCGCGCCTCGCGCCCGGAATAAGAAAGCCGCCCTACCCGCTCCGATCCTCCGAAAACGACACCGGCTCCCTGGGGCTGTTGTCCACATGCAGGCTGAAGATATCCGGTCGCGCATAATGGCCCGCCACGTCCAGCGCACGCTTGGCCCGGCGCGCAAGAGCCGGATCGATGTCGTGAAATAAAATCCCCGCTTCCCTGTGCATCGGACCGGCGACGACCTTTCCGCCCGGCTCGATGACCACCGAATCGCCCGGATTCACCCATTCGTCCGCATCCGGATACAGGCTGTCCTTATGCGGAAACGATGCCGGGATATCGCTTCCCTTCAAAAGATTGCCGCAGCCCAGCACCCAGCAGCGCCCCTCGCGGGCGATGTGCGCAGGGTTTCCAGCCAGTCATCACCACTGTCATAGGTCGGCGCGATATAGATTTCCACACCGCCGCCATACAGTGCATACCTGGCCAGCGGCATATAGTTCTCCCAGCATATCAGCGTTCCGATCCTGCCCGCCGGCGTGTCGACGACCCGCAGCCCCGTCGCATCACCAAGCCCCCAGACCATGCGCTCGGGATTGGTCGGCATCAGCTTCCTGTGCCGGTTCAGCAATGACCCGTCCGGGCCGATGACGACAACCGTATTGTACAATGTCGCGGAGATATGATCGATTTCATTGATACCGCATACGACGCTCACATGATGCCGGGCGGCCGCCTGTTGCAGGGGAAGCAGATCGCCCCGGGAAAGATCGACGGCGCTGTCCAGCAACAGCGCATGCAACTCTTCCGACCACGCCCAGTCACCACCCGGCCGAAGCCGCCAGATCCATGCCGGATAGCCGGGTATCAGGGCTTCAGTAAACACCGCCAGCCCGGCGCCCTGGCCTGCGGCGCGCTGCAACGCGTCCACCGCCGCGGACATCGTCCCGTCCCTGTCGAGCAATACGGGTGCCTGCTGAATCAGCGCCGCCTTCATCATCCCGGCTCCTCACTGATATGCGGTGAATTCCATGGTGCGCCTTCGGGCCACCACATTCAGTATCTTTCCTGTAGCTATAGAATACCCGATCAATTCAGTCAAGCTTACTACGGATGATTTCCGGAAGCTTCGTGGCCAGTTGCTTCGGGATCAGCGACAGGTCATACCTTCGCCATGCTGGATCTTCTGGAAATGGCGATTTCCCGCTTTGGCGTCCGCCTTTCAACCCTGATACTGGTCAGCATTGCCATCCTTCTTGCCACCCTGTTCGACTATATCTATTACGCAGTGGTGCTCGACATCGAAATGTACGAGGGATGGTTTTATTCCGACCTGCTGATCGCAACAGCCGTTGGCTGGCCGGTGATATCGCTGCTGTTGCGGCTGCTGGCCAAAAATCATGCCCAAGCAGCTGGCGCTGAATGCCGCCCTGTCCGAAGTCAGGGAACTGAAGGAGTTGCTGCCGATGTGCGCCGGCTGCCAGAAGATCCGCAACGATGCAGGCCACTGGCTGCCTGCCGATGTCTATATCCGGGATCATACCAGAACCAGGGTATCGCATGGCCTGTGCCCGGACTGCATGCGCGAATCTGTGGATGCCTGAAAAAAGGCGGCCAACAGGCCGCCTTTGAAGGTACCCTGTCAGGGCTCGACGGAAACCTTTTCCATCACATCGCCCTGGCGAATCCGGTCAACCACATCCATGCCTTCGACCACCTGCCCGAAGATCGTATACTGGCCGTCCAGGTGCGGCTGGGGCTCAAAACAGATATAGAACTGGCTGCCGGCAGAGTCCGGGTCCTGACTGCGCGCCATGGCCACGGTACCGCGCACATGCCTGCGCTCACTGAACTCGGCCTTCACGCGGTAACCGGGCCCGCCCATGCCCGTGCCTTCCGGATCACCGCCCTGTGCCATGAAGCCCGCGATGACCCGGTGGAATTTCAACCCGTCATAAAAGCCCTTGCCGGCCAGCGCCTTGAAATTAGCCACCGTATTCGGCGCCGTGTCCGGATACAGTTCGATCAGGATATCACCATGCGCGGTCGTAATCCGCACATGGTCGCCTGCCGGTATATCCTTGTCGCCCGCCTGCGGGGCCTTGCTGAATAATGCCATTCTCTGCTCCTTGGTGAATATATGCTCCGAAGCCGTTGCCATGCCTGCATACAGCCATGCTGTACACAGGCTGGCCAACACCCCGATTCCTGCTGTCATCGTCTTCATAGAAAATACTCCTGGGCCGACGGCAAAATGCGCACCGGGTGTAACACCATACGCTTCTGGCCCGGCTTCAGACGCGCATTGCCGAGCAGGATATCCTCGCAGAACACTGCCGTCTCGCCGCGATATGCTTCATCCAGCTGCAGACGCTGTCCCTGCAGAAAACGACGGGCCTGCTCGCGATTCAGATGACAGGTATGCAAATCGCGCAGCCACATACCGAGCGGCAGCACGCATGCCTCACGGCGTTGTTCCAGTTCCTCAAGGCCGACCATCATATGCTCCGGCCAGCCGCCCGTGGACAGACGCCGAAGCTCCGTCACGCAACCGCCCACGCCAAGGCGCGCACCGATATCACGGGCCAGCGAACGGATATAGGTGCCCTTGGAGCAGCGCACATGCAGGGTGACCTCCGGAAAGGAAAACGCCAGCAGTTCAAGCTCGTCGATCCGGACCGGCCGGGCGGCCAGTTCCACGCTTTCTCCCGATCGGGCCGCTTCATGTGCGCGCCGGCCATTGACGCGAATGGCGGAAAAGGCCGGCGGCACCTGCTCGATGTTTCCCCGGAAAGCGGCCAGCACCGGACGCAGCACGGCCTCGTCGATGCGGGTATCGAACCGCGCGACCACCTCCCCTTCCCGATCCAGCGTATCGGTCTGAAAGGACAAATCAAAAGTAACGCGATACACCTTTTCGGCGCGCAGGCCGTAATCGGCATAGCGGGTCGCCTCGCCGAGCAGGATCGGCAACATGCCGGTTGCCAGCGGATCGAGCGTCCCGCCGTGACCAGCCTTGATGCGCTTGCCGCCGGAGCGGGAGAAGAGACGAACGACGGCATTGACGGCCTGACGCGAAGTCCAGCCCAGGGGCTTGTCAAGGAAAACGACGCCGCTGGGCGGCGCTGATGTTGTCGCGGAGCGTTCAGCCAAGCAGCGCGCTCACGGCCTGATGCAGTCTCGCGTTGACCTCTTCCAGCGTACCCCGCATCAGGCAGCCGGCCGCATGCCTGTGGCCGCCACCACCGAGCCCGGACGCCAGCGATCCGACATCGGCATAGGTCTTGCCCCGGAAACTGACCTTCCAGCAATCGCTCCGGGTTTCATCCTCGCGCACGAATACCGCCACCTCGACGCCATCGATGCTGCGCGCATAGTCGATCAGGCCTTCGGTATCCTCGACATCGGCACCGCTTTGCTCATACATCTCGTTATTCACATAGATCCAGGCCGAACGCCCCTCGTCATGAACCTCCAGTGTTTCCAGACAGGCCGTCATGATCTTCAGGCCGGAGAGCGGCCGGCTCTCGTAAATACCGACACTGATCGGCCATGGCTCGGCTCCCGCCTCGATCAGCCGGGCGGCCATGCGATACACATCGGCCGTCGCACTGCCCAGGCGGAAGCTGGCCGTATCAGTCAGCACGGCCGCATAGATGGCGCTGGCACTGGCCGGCGTCAGCGGCAAATGCATGGCCAGGAGAAGGTCGTGGATCATCGCGCCGGTGGCGCAATAACGGGCATCGACAATGTTGATATCGCCGAAAAGCTGGTTGCTGGCATGGTGATCGATATTGATCAGCATGGCACCCGCAAAAAACTCATCGGGCATGCCGAGCCGCGATCTGGCGCCGCAATCAAGGCTGATAATCAGATCAGGAGGCTCGCAGCCCTGCGGCCAGTCGCCACGCGTCACATTGTCCGCATGATTCAGGAAAGCGTAGATGCGCGGCACGCCGTCGCGATTGTGCATCCGGATGCCGTCAATGCCGCTGGCGGTCAGCGCATCATACAGCGCCAGCTGCGAACCGATGCCATCGCCATCGGGATTACGGTGCGTAATCAACACGATCCGATGGGCGCCGCGAATCGCATCCATCGCCGGCAGCCAGTCGATATCGGCAAGCATCGGCTGCACGGCATTCATGCGGAGCGATCCAGATCACGCAACATCATCAGCACGTCGCCGCTCTTTTCAAAGGCATCGTCCCAGCGAAAACGCAGTTTCGGCAGGCGCCGTTTCGGCATCGCCCGCCGAAGCTCATGCTCGAAATGCGGCGCCATGCGTTCCAGCGCCGCAATGCAGGCTTTCCTGTCGCCCTCCTCGACATGATAGATCCACACCGTCACCAGCTGACGACCGGATGCCTCGAGGCGGGTGATCGTCAGGCCTGCAAGACGCGGATCGGCGATATCGCGCAGCATCAGCGTGCTGAGCAAACGCTTGATATCGCTCAGAAGCCGTTGCTGGCTGGCAGGAATGTTCTGCATTCAGAGGGTTGCCGCGACTTCCTCGATGACGTAAAACTCGAATGTATCGCCGACCTTCACGTCATTGAACTTCTCGACGCTGATACCGCATTCGTAGCCGGCCTTCACTTCCTTCACGTCATCCTTGAAGCGGCGCAGCGATGCCAGCACGCCATCGTAAACCAGCACGCCCTCACGCAGTACGCGCACATGCGCCCCGCGCATCACATGGCCATCGGTGACATAGCAACCAGCCACGGCGCCCACCTTCGGTGCCTGGAAGACCTCGCGAACCTCGGCGCTGCCGATCACCTTCTCGACCTCTTCCGGCGCCAGCACGCCGGCCATCGCCGCCTTGATCTCGTCGATCGCGTCGTAGATCACCTTGTAGAAGCGCACGTCCACGCCTTCCTGCGCGGCCAGCTTCTTGGCCTTGGCCTCCGGACGCACGTTGAAGCCGATAATGATTGCATTTGATGCCGAAGCGAGCATGACATCGGACTCGGTAATGCCGCCAATCGCCTTGTGCACAACCTTGACCCGTACATCCTCGGTTCCGAGCTTGGCCAGGGATTCGGCCATTGCCTCGACGGAACCGGTCACGTCGCCCTTGATCAGTACCGGCACTTCCTTGATACCGCTCTGCATATTGGCAAACAGTTCATCCAGGCTGGCGCGCTTCTTGGCCTCGGCACCGCGTTCGCGTTCCTTGTCCTTGCGGTAGCTGACGATATCACGGGCCACGCGATCGTTCTCGACCGCATACAGCTCCTGGCCCGCCTCGGGTACCGCATCCAGACCCAGCAGCTCGAACGGAATCGACGGGCCGGCCGTGCGATGCTGGACACCGTTCTCGTCGACAATGGCGCGGATGCGGCCGGTCACGGAGCCAACCACGACGATATCGCCCTTGTGGAAGGTGCCGTTCTGCACCAGCACCGTCGCCACCGGGCCGCGTCCGCGATCCAGACGGGATTCGATCACGATACCCTTGCCGCGACGGTTCGGATTGGCCTTGAGTTCCAGAAGCTC
>JAJRVH010000109.1 GCA_021545625.1 Zetaproteobacteria bacterium | reverse complement strand
GGCATGGTGCGGAAGGTTTGATTCATCAGCCAGCAACTGTCGCTGACGGGCCGGGTTCCTGTGAAAGATATCAATATCCTTACCGATAATCTCATCCACCCGGCACGGCAGGAAGGATTCGATGGAGGCAAACAGCCTTTCGGCGGCCGGATTCATATAGGTAATGGTCAGATCCTCGGTTCGGGCCAGCATGGTCGCCTGGGGAGATATCTCCACGACCCTTTTGAGCTGGAATGCCTCGTCCACAGTCACCTTCAGCTTGTGATAGGCCTCGACAAGTTTTCCAACCGCTCCATCCATCCGGATATCGATCTCTTTCGATGTGTCGCCGTCATCCAGCGCATCCATGGCCTGAGCCAATTCGCTCAGCGGCCGGATGATCGAACGGGCCACAACAAATAGCAGCAGCACCACTACGATCAGCGAGCCGAGGACCGCACCCCAGAAATACAGACCCTGCGAGTCATGGATGCGACTTTCCTTGACATGCAGGGCTTCGAGCTCATCTCCAAGGCGCTCATCCAGTCTTGCCAACGACGGTACAAGCTTTGTATTGAACAGCTTGCTGAAATCGGCAAACAACACCTTGTTTTCCATCTTCTTGGCAGCCAGCTCTTTCAGTCCCGACTGATATGCGTCCAGTTGCTTGAGGATATCGGCCTTGTTCTCATCCGGCATGGCCGCATCCGTCACAAGCTTGCGCATGTGCTCCATTTCAGTGGCATGCCTGGTCAGATATTTTTCATGCTGGCGCAACAGAAAGTCCTTTTCATGCCGGCGCAGCATCAGCATCGACACCATAAGCCGATCGTCATCCATGGCCCTGAAACTATGCTCGACCGCATGCACGGCATCGCGCAAGCGGCCCCGCAACCCTTCCTTTTCACTCAGCCCAATCACCCGGTTATTGTCTGAATAGCTCTGCAGAAGATCATGAAAAGCCTGAAACTCATGCCGAAGATCAACCGCCATGCCACGCATCGCATCATCCGGCAGCCCCTGCTCCAACGTTTCAATCTCCTGCATGCCGGCGCGGAAACTCTGCTCGTATTCCTGAGCGAGGCTTCCGCCCGAAAGCATGCGCATCGCCAGCGCATACTGCCATGCAGCCTTCTCGGAAAGGCCGTCCAGATGCTCCATCATCAGGGCAGCGCTCTTTGAGCTGTCTGTCATATCATCCAGCTGATTGACCACCATCGTATGAATGAAGCCAGCGACCATAACGGCAGCCACCGTCAGCCCCCCCAATATGGACAGGCGCTGCATCACCGTAAGCTTCTCGTACCACGCTGCTTTGCTTTGCTGATCTACCATGAACTCCTCCTTGAGGCCTGCTGCCCGCGCGCATAAGCCCTAGCAAAACACATACCACATAACCGAAACCGGCTTCAGCCCCTAAGGAATCTGGCCCGGCAATTGCTTGCAAACACAGAAAACCACGCACAAGGGGGATCCGCCATGGACACAGCGGCCAAGCAGGAACTGCTGAAACTCTTCTCCGGCATGGCCGGCGGCGATTTTACCTGCCGTGCCACAGGCACGGACGAAGTCATCAGGCAAGCCAATGCCATGGCCGACAGGATCGAGCAACGGATGGCCGAGCAGCTCGACGATATGGTCAGCATGACCATGAGCGCTTTCGAAACAACGATGTCCATGGGGCGCCTGGAGCAGAATGTCGGCGTTCTCGATCGCCACGCAGCGACCATGGCCAAGGCCAGCGAAAAGATGAGTGCCAATATCAACCAGGTATCACAACGGGTTGAACAGGTCCACCACAGCATTTCCCATGCGACCGAACAGAGCATGGATGCCAGACAGTCCGTGTCCCGGGCCGTGGAGGCGATGTCGATGATCAAAATGCGGGTCGATGACGCCGAGGAACGCGTCAATGCGCTGACTGTCGCATCCCGCGAAATCGACGGCATCCTGACCGTCATCAAAAAGATTTCCGACCAGACCAATCTGCTGGCCCTGAATGCCACTATCGAGGCGGCCCGGGCCGGCGAGGCAGGCAAGGGCTTCGCCGTGGTTGCCGGCGAAGTCAAGCAGCTGTCCCAGCAAACGCGTCAGGCAACGGAAAACATCGTCGAGAAGATACAGCGTATCCAGCAGGATATCGCCGCCATCACCAATGCGACGGGTAATATCGACAAAGCCGTTGAACGCGGCAACCGGGATATCGGCAGTGTCAGCGAACGCATGCAAAACATGGACTCCGCCCTGCAGAGCATTGCTGACGAAGTGAAGCAGATTACGGCGGCAACAGAAGAACAGGCTGTTGCATCGCAGGAGGTCGCCACAGCCGTCAACCGGACGGAGACCATGGTCGGCGATATCCGCGGAATCGTGGACAGGACCCTGCAGGATACCGATGCACTGGAACAAAAGCTTACTTCGGAGATTCAGGAGTTCGCCAATATGAACATCAGCGGTGCAATCCTGCATCTGGCCAAGTCAGACCATACCCTGTGGAAAAAACGCCTGATCAATATGGTGCTCGGACGTGGCGAAATCGACCCCGCCACGGTCGCTGACCATCACGAATGCCGGCTGGGCAAATGGTACGACAACCTGGGCCGCCGACAGTATGGCCATCACGAAACATTTATCCGGCTTGAAGAACCGCATGAAAAGGTTCATACGCTCGGACGACGGGCCGTCGAGCTTTTCAACAATGGCGACAGGGATGCCGCCATTGCCGAGGTCGATGCCATCGCGCCTTTATCGGATGAGGTCGTGCGATTGCTGGACAAGCTGATTGCAGAAACGGCCTGAGAGATCGCAGAGCACCCGTCTCTTATTCGGAGCTGCCATCCCTGCGCGCACGCTGACGATAGTCCTCGATGAATGCGGTCAGATTGGCGATGGTCAGTGAATAGACTGCGATACCGAACACCATCGTCAATACCGCCACGATACGGCCGCCGGCCGTGGCCGGCACCATGTCGCCATAGCCCACCGTCGTCAGCGTGACAAAGGCCCACCACAGCCCGTCCTGCAGTTCGGCGAACTGCGGATTACGACCATGCTCCAGAAGGAACACCGCCGTACCAAACATGAATACGATGCCGAAGATCAGCGCCATGGCCGCCGGCAGACTCTCGCCCGACAGGATCACGAGCTTCAGCAGACGGTCGCGATTGCTGCGGATTAACGTACCAATTTTCAGGGCCGGCGCCAGTCCCGCCACCTTGAAGGCCATCAGCATACGCAGCACCGGCGACGACAACAGCACGACCAGCGCCAGATCGAACCAGTTCGATTTCATCCAGACGCGCGGCTCATCGTCGATCAGCCAGCGCACGAAGAACATGGCCACGAAGGACAGCAATGCCGCCAGCGTCAGCCAGTCGGGCAGGCGGTCACTAAAACTGGCCGCGACCGCGCCCATCGTGGCCACGAACAGCGCCACATCAAGAAGGCGCTGAAAGAAGCTGCGGCGGGTCATGCCGGAGCCTTAGTGATCCTGGCCGGATTTATGTCCGAAATACAATGCCAGCGAAACCAGGAAAATGCCGCCGCCCATGTACAGAATGTTCAGCGGATCATCGAACGTGACATGCAGGACATTCTTGAAAAAGGCGACGATCAGGATCATCAGAATCACCTTGCCGAGGCGATCCTTCAGGTCGTCCAGGCTGGTGATCTGCAGCAGCTTGCCCGCGCCCTTGTCCCCGCGTGCGAAATCGATCTTGTCGATATGCAGCTCGTACACGCCCAGCGCAAAGATCAGCAGCACGATGGCCAGCAGAAAATCATCGACGGCCGTAATCACATGACTGACCAGAATGACATGGAAATCCTCCACCTCGTGACCCATAAAATGGACCTGAACGAATTCGACCAGCATGCGCCCCATATCCATGGCCGAAGAAAGAAACAGCAACGCCATGCCGACGATACACGACCAGACCGCCAGCAGCGTCATGTAACGCGAATTCCAGAGCAGCTTTTCGAAAAATACCTTCATGCCGATTCCCCTTCCCGAATCATGCCGGTTCCCTTGCCGAAAACCGGTTTCCCGTATTCCAGCATAAATAATGCCGTTTGGCATCCACGACACATTCCGTGCCTCACAATGGCCAGGCACCCGCTCCTTCGCGCAGCAGTTCCGGCTCCCCGCCGCAGAGATCGATCACCGTACTCGGCAGCATGCCGCCCCAGCCCGCATCCATCACCGCGCAGGAAAGATGGCGCACCCGGACAACGAACTCCTCGGCATCGTAGGCCGGGTCATCTTCCCCCCGGAAAATGAACGTCGTCGCCAGC
>JAJRVH010000108.1 GCA_021545625.1 Zetaproteobacteria bacterium | reverse complement strand
CGCATCAATGGCATCGGCCACGCATACGATACGCGACTCCAGCGGAATCTCCTCACCTGCCAGTCTGTCCGGATAACCTAGTCCGTCGAAGCGTTCATGGTGATGGCGGATCATCAGCCGCTCCCGAATCATCGTATCCATGTTCTTCATGATATTGTCACCAATGGCCGGATGCGCCTTCATAATCGCGAATTCCTGATCGGTATAACGGCCGGCCTTCAGCAACACGGCATCCGGAATGCCGCATTTGCCGATATCGTGCAGCAGCCCGCCGGTACGTATCAGATCGACATGATCCCGGTCCAGGCCGAGATCCTCGGCCAGGATCGCTGACAGCGCGCCGACACGTGCCGAATGATCCTTGGTGTAGCGATCCCGGGCCTCAAGCGAACGCACCAGTGCCACCAGCGTTTCTCGCATGCTGGCCGCCAGCGCCGCATGCACGGCGCGGTTGTCCAGCAACGTATCGAGTTTCTTGGTCAGAAGACCAAGCAACTGTCTGGCTTCGGTTTTCAGCGGCTCGCATGCATTCGGATTCATCAGGCACAGAATACCCATCGGCACGCCCTGCAGACGCACCGGACAGGCCACATGGAAGGATTCGGAAAGACCCGGCCAGCAGACGGGCTGGCCATCCCCGGCCTCCGTCTGGAACATCTCCACGGCACCGGAAATCAGGGGCTGGAACGGCGTTACGGACAACGGGCAGCTGGTCTGCGACACATTCACCCCCTGTGAAGCCACCATCACCAGCCGATCCGACTGACGCTCGTAAAGGGCCAGATAGCCCTTCGGCGCATGCACGACCTCCATGGCCAGGTTAAGGGCACTGGCGCATACGGAAGAGACATCTTTCTGGGAGGGGATCTCGTCGAACATCCGGTAGATCAGGCCAAGACGGCGATCCATGTCGAACATTTCGGGCAACAGCCGGTCCGAACCACGCACGGCACGGGAAGGCGGCGCCTGCCGACAGGCCTCTTCATCCTTGTCCTGTAGCAGCCGGCACAGACAATCCATCAACACCCCGGGAGCAAACGGCTTGGCCAGCACATGATCCACGCCCAGACGCAGCGCCTGAGCCATGCGTTCCGAATTAAGGAAACCACTCATCAACACGGTTGGCGGCAACGCAACCCCTTCCTCCTTCAGCGACTGGATCAGCTCCAGCATATTGCCATCGCCCAGACTCATATCGGTCACCAGCCCGTCCCACTGATGCGAAACGAGCTGACCGCGGGCGCTGCCGATGGAATCGACCTGCACAATCTTGACCGCATCGTACATCTCGCCGATCAGCTCGGCCACGACCTCCCTGACTGCAGGCTGGTCCTCGACAATCAACAGCTTCATCATCTAGCGTGGCTCCGACATGACGGCACCATAGGCTCGCGCCACGGCAGCCCCGGAAGCGGCGGGCGTGCAAAACTCGTCCGGCAGGGTTCCGTTAAGTCTTTTCCAGCCCCGAAGCAGTTGCTGATAACGGGAGGCGTTATCCAGACGGACGCGGATTTCCGGTAGCTGAAACGGCTTGCTGACAAAATCGTAGGCTCCCTGCTCCACAGCATGCAGCGCATCCTCGATACCCGAATAGCCGGTCATCAGAACAACCAGCGTATCCAGTTCCGCATCATCCGCCCGCATGCCGATGACATGACGCAACAGACTCAGTCCGTCGGCTCCCGGCATCACGATATCGCTCAGAACAAGATCGTAACGGCGCGTACGCAGTGCTTCCAGCGCCTCGTCGCCGCGCAGGAACAGATCGACATCGTACGATGCCTCGACAAGATATTCTTCGAGCAACGAGGCCAGGGCCTCGTCATCTTCGGCCAGCAACAGCCTGGAACGTTCCACTATGATCCTCCGTATCCATCATGCGATCGATACAGTTCTAGCAAGTGGGATTCCAATGCGCCGCTTCTGGCCGATTCGGCGGATGCCTGCCGCTGCTGCCGGTCGGCCTTTCCATCCTGCAGGGCTTCGGACTCATGCTGGCTGCGGGCATGGGGAGAAATGCTGACCCGGTCATGTCCCGCATGCTGAGGCGTGCGATCGGCATCGTGGGATACGCGCCCGTTCTGCTGCAGCAGACGATGAATCAGCCCGTCTACCGGCTGTACCGTGATAGCCATGCGAACACCTCCTGAAAGCATCGAATTCACCATTCGTCCGATCCGCAAGGGAACGGCAAAACTAACTATCGGCATGGACATGACCGACTTTAGAACATGGCGACATGCCGGCAAAAACGAAAGGGGCTTGATTTTCAGTACACATGCGTCATTATTTTGACTTCCATCAAGTCGCGCTGACGCATAAAGGGGAGCCACGTGAAACAGTCCGCATTCATTCTTCTGGTCGAGGACAACGAAGACTTTCGCCAGATCCTGGAAGAGTCCCTTGAAGGCGCCGGCTATCATGTTACCAGCGCGGCCAATGCCACGCGCGCCAGGGAAGCAATGAACACCGGCAAGTTCGACGTCTCGGTGCTGGACGTACGCCTGCCGGACGGCAACGGCATCGAACTGCTGCGCGAGTTCCGCCAGACCGATCCGGACATGGGCGTTATCATCATGACCGGCTATGCCGAGGTTGACACCGCCGTCGATGCCGTGCG
>JAJRVH010000008.1 GCA_021545625.1 Zetaproteobacteria bacterium | reverse complement strand
CAAGCCGGGGTTGACAGCAACCGAGCTGTTCGGCGCGCTGGAGGACGGTTCGGTCAGGGCCGTCTGGATCGCCTGCACGAATCCCGTGGTATCGCTGCCACATGCAAAACAGGCCGAGCGGGCCCTGCAGAAGGCCGAGCTGGTTATCGTTTCCGATGCCTACCATCCGACCGATACCACCCGCTTCGCCCATGTTCTTTTCCCTGCCGCAGGCTGGGCCGAGAAGGAAGGTACGGTGACCAATTCGGAACGTTGCGTCAGCCATCTTCAGCAGGCCCTGCCGGCCGCCGGCATGAGCCGGCCGGACTGGAAGATCGCCGCCGATTTCGCCGTCAGGCTGGGGCATCATCTGAACCGGGACTGGTCGGACGCCTTTGCCTATCGGCGCAGCGAGGACGTGTTTCTCGAACACTGCGCGCTGACCCGCGGCCGCGACCTCGATATATCGGGGCTATCCTATCGCGTGCTGGACGAACACGGCCCCCAGCAATGGCCCTATCCGAAAGGCACGACGCCGAACAGGGTCAGGCGACTGTACGGTGACGGCCGCTTCGAAACGCCGGACGGCAGGGCCTGTTTCGTCGAGACCGTTTACCGGCCGGTGGCCGAGCCGGTCGATGACGAATATCCGCTATCGCTGACCACGGGGCGCATCCGGGATCAGTGGCATACGATGACCAAGACGGGCAATGTGCCGCAGCTGATGCAGCATGTGCCGGTACCGAGGATGCAGTTGCATCCGGACGATGCGGTCGCGCATGGCATCGGCGAGGACGATCTGGTGCGCGTTCGATCCAGGCGCGGCGAGGTCATCGTACCGGTCCAGCTGAGCGGCGATATTCGTCCCGGCGTTCTGTTTCTGCCGATGCACTGGGGAGAAATGACGGCCCGCGGCGGGCGTTCCAACAACCTGACCCGCATCGCCATCGATCCGGTTTCCCGACAGCCCGAGTTCAAGCATGCGGCCGTATGCATCGGGCGCTTCGAACCGGCATGGCGCGGCATGATGCTGATGGCCGGTTCCCGCATCACACTCGGCCGTACCATGATCGAGGGCTATACCTACGGCGTGGTCTCGTGCATGGGCAGTGACCATCCCGTTACGACGGTCGAGCTGGCCTGTACCCGGCCGCTTCGGGACGCCCAGTACAAGCGCCTGGACCAGTTGCTCGAACAGGGGCGTAGCATCGAAACGCTGACCTATTCGGATCGCAAGCACGGCATCAACCGAAAGGCATGGCTGGACGACGGGCATCTGATCGCGGTGCGCTGGGTCGGCGGCGATATCGGCGAAGCCCAGTGGTTGCGCAAGCTGATGCTCGAAGGCCGGGATGTGGGCGAGCTTCGTCCCTGGCTGCTGGCGCCGGGAGGCCCGGTCAACAAGACCGATACCAAGGGAACGATCATCTGCGCCTGTAACAACGTCGGCGAACTGGAGCTGAAGGCAGCGATCAGGGATGGAGCCGATTCAGTCGATGCGATCAAGGCCTGCACGATGGCCGGAACCGGTTGCGGTTCATGCGTGCCGGAGATCAAGCGGCTGCTGGCCTGAGTCGGACGGTAATCCATGTCTGTTGCGGCTCTGAAAACAGCTTTTTGCAGTAGCCTGCCGATGCTGGCCGGCGCGCTGCTGTATTGCGCCGCGCCGCTGCAGGCCGCCGACTGGAGCATATCGGCCGATATGCGCGAACGTTACCAGTCGTTCAATCATTTCAATTTCAATGCAGTTGCCGGCAATGACAGCCGGGAATTCGGTTCGCGAATCTATCTGAAAGCGGAGGGCGATTTCGGCCATGGCCTGGGCATGTTTCTGCAACCCCAGGCCGTTCTGATCCGTCGCCATTCGGCGGCCGGTTCGCAGTATCTGTCGCAGGCAGATCTGTTGCAGGCCTATGTCCGCTACGATGTCGGCCATGTTTCTTTCAGGCTGGGCCGGCAGCAGCTTGTCTACGGCGATCAGCGACTGCTCGGCCACCTGGACTGGAAGGATGTGGCACGCGCCTTTGACGGCATCAGGGGCACATACACAGCCGGCCCGGTCAGCGTGGATGCATTTGCCGTGCATCCGGCCGACCTTGTTGCCATGACGCCGGACGCGGTATCGCCGCGGGGAAGTTCGCTGGTGACATGGGAGGATCGTACGCTGGCCGGCATCTATGGAACGTATGGCCACACGCCGGAGAACGGTGTGGATGTATATTTCATCAACTGGCGTCATGGTCAGCAGGCAACCACTGGAAAGGGGCGTAATCTCCATACGTTCGGAGCTCGCCTGTTCGGCAGGAAGCATGGACTGGATGCAACCGCCGAGGTGGTGTTTCAGCGTGGCGCATGGGAGAGTCATGTATCTCAGAAAGCATCCGCCTATGCGTTCAGGGCGGGCTATACATTCGTCTTCCGGGACACACGGCTTGGCCTCGAATACGATGTCAGTCCCGGCGACGACAAAACCGATCCGGCGATCCATAAAAACTTTGTGTTTCCGTTCCATACCAATCACATGCATTACGGGGAAATGGATTTCTTTTCGTGGGCCAATATGCGGGATCTGCGCCTGTCGCTGAGAACGCAGCCCGTCGCCGGCCTGACCCTGACCGTCAATGTGCATTTTCTGGCCCTGGACAAGGCGCGCGGCGACTGGATCAATGTCGCCGGCACTGGCAATGTATTTGCCGGCGCTCCGGGCTATACGCAGACCGGAGCGGGCACTGAAACGGATCTGAAACTGGTATACAGCCCGGCCGCGATCAAGGGACTGAAGCTGGTCGGACTATACGGCCAGTTCAATCCGGGGGATGCCGTATCCGAACGCAATGCCGGGCGTGCCGATATTGTCAGGTTTGGCTATCTGATCGCCCGGTATATATTCTGATGCGCATGTCGGGAGCAGATGGTGGTTGAGGCAATGCCGCTCGAATTCTTCGAGCGTCTGCCCAAGGACGCCGGGTTTGCGGACCGTTTCGGTCGCAGGCTTTCCTATCTGCGCATCTCGGTCACCGATCGCTGCAATATGCGCTGCGATTACTGCCGTCCCGCCCCGGATTCATACCGGGCGGAATCGCACGCGAAGATGTTACGTTACGAAGAGATCGGGCGCATTGTGCGGGTTGCCGCAGGCCTTGGCATCAGCAAGCTGCGCCTGACCGGAGGCGAGCCGCTGGTCAGGCGCGATTTGCCCGCGCTGATCGAGAGGCTGGCCGCCATTCCCGGCATCCGCGATCTGTCGATGACGAGCAATGCCAGCCTGCTGGAACGCCATGCGAAGGCGCTGGCGCGGGCGGGGCTCGGGCGCATCAATATCAGCATCGACAGCCTCAATGCGCTGCGTTTCCGCAGGCTGACCGGCGGCGAGCTGCAGCCGGTGCTGGCCGGCATCCGGGCCGCGCGCGACGCAGGCCTTGCGCCGCTCAAGCTCAATACCGTGCTGATGCGCGGCATCAATGACGACGAGGTGGCGGAGCTGATCGATTTCGCGGCCGATATCGGGGCGACCATCCGGTTTATCGAACTGATGCCGATGAAACAGGGTATGGACTGGAAGCGGCATTATATCGCGATCGACGAGATTCTGGCCCGGCGCGATGTGCGGGCACGCGTCGATGTCGGGGCCGTGCCTGCCGACGGCAATACCGCCGCCCGCTATCTGCCGCTCAGGGATGGAAGCGGCGAGGTCGGTTTTATCATGCCGATGTCCAGCCGTTTCTGCGAAGGCTGCAACCGGCTGCGCCTGACAGCCGACGGAGGGCTGCGTTCATGCCTGCCTGCCGACCGGCAGCTGAATCTGCGCGACCTGATACGCGGCGGCGGTAGCGACGATGATATCCGGTCACTGTTCCTGCGCGCGGCCCTGATCAAGCCGGAGATCGGCATCTACGATTTCGATGCGGCCAGTCCCCGGCGCTCGATGATTCACATCGGTGGCTGATATGTCGTTTCGCAGCACCTGCCTGGTCGTCTGGCTGCTTGTCCCCGCCCTGTGGCCAGCCGCGGCTTCGGCCGCAGCGGCCACATTGACGGTGGCCGTGGCTTCGAGCCTGTATCCGGCCATGCAACGACAGGCCCGGGCCTTTGAAGCAGCCCACGATGTGAGTTTGCGCCTGATCCCGGGCGCGACGGGCAGACTGTACAACCAGGTCATGCACGGTGCTCCGTTCGATATATTGATCGCGGCCGGCGACGGGCGTCCCGCATCGCTGGTCGACAGCGGCCGGGCCGTCGCCCTGTACGATATGGATGCCGGTCGCCTCGGCATCAGAATCGACCGGTCTCCCGGCCGGCCTGAACAGCTTGCCGATCCGTCGGTTCGCCATATTGCCATTGCCAACCCCGAATCCGCGCCCTTTGGCCGGGCGGCGCGGGCGCTGCTGAAGAAACGTGGGCTGTGGCGTCAACTGATGCCGAAGATGGTTTATGCCCAGAATGCGATGCAGGCGCGCATGATGGTCGACAGGGGGCTGGTTGATGCGGGTCTTGTGCCGGTCGCTGCGGATGCCCGGTATCTGGCAACGGTTCCCTACCGCATGGTATTGCTTCGCGACAGTCCGGTCGCCCGTATCTGGGCGGCCGGTATCGCCCGGTTGACGGCCGACTGATGTACGAGGCCTTGCTGATTTCGCTGCAGCTGGCACTTGTTACCAGCGTCATCCTGCTGGTACTGGCGCTGCCGCTGGCATGGTTGCTGGCATTCGGCGCATTTCGCGGTCGCACGCTGCTCGAAGTGGTCGTGGCGTTGCCGCTGGTGCTGCCGCCGACCGTGCTCGGCTATTTCGTGCTGCTGCTGATCGCACCGGATTCCATGGCAGGTCGCCTGTGGCAGTCATGGTTCGATACCTCGCTGGCCTTTTCGTTCCCCGGCATGGTCATCGCATCGCTGCTGTATTCGCTGCCCTTTGCCGTGCAGCCGATGCAGCAAGCCCTGCGTGCGATTCCGGAAAGCTGGCTGGAAATGGCGCGAACGCAGGGGCTGGATACGCTGCGGATGTTGCCGCGGCTGATCCTGCCGGCCGCCCGTAACGGCATTCTTGTCGCCGCAACGCTGTCGTTCGCGCATACGATGGGCGAATTCGGCGTTGTGCTGATGGTCGGCGGATCGATTCCGGGCGAGACGAAGGTGGCCAGCATTGCGCTGTTCGAGCTGGTCGAGATGCAGCATTTCGACGAGGCATGGCGGCTGGCGCTGATCCTGCTGGCGATTTCGTTTGTCATGCTGTCGCTGGTCTATGCGCTGAATCGCCGGACCCCGGCGGTACCGGGATGATGAACCATATCCGTATCACGGGCGGTCCGGTATCGTTGAGGCTGGATGTCGTTGCCTCGTTCGGGCGCGATGCGCGCATCGTCGTTTCCGGCCATAACGGGGCAGGCAAGACGACGCTGTTGCGCGTACTGGCGGGGCTGACCGGCGCGGAAGGGGGGATTGTGATCAACGGCAGCACCTGGCTGGACAGCGACAGCGGCTTTTCCATGCCGCCGGAAAAACGGGGGCTCGGATGCGTATGGGCGGATACCGCGTTGCTGCCCTGGCTGAACGTGCGCGACAATATCGTATTCGGCAGCGGCCATGTCGGAGGGCGGCATCTGAAGGCGCTCGCGACAAGTCTGGAGGTCGATATGCTGATGCGGCGCGAGCCGGCCATGCTGTCCGGCGGTGAGGCGCAGCGCGTGGCGCTGGCCCGCGCATTGTTCAGACAGCCGGATATTCTGCTGCTCGACGAACCGTTCTCGGCGCAGGCCCCGGCGTTGCGCCGGCGTCTGCGCCGGGCTTTGAAGAATTTGCAGCGGCAATGGATGATCCCGCTGATCATGGTCAGTCACGACGCGGACGATGCCCGGCAACTGGCCGATGTACACTGGCATATGCGCGAGGGGCGGCTGCTGGCGTCCGTGGACGGCGGCATGCCGGAAAGGAAGGAGCAGATATGAGCAGGCACGGGGAACGGCTGACCCATTTCGACGATGCGGGTCGCGGACGCATGGTCGACGTATCCGGCAAGGATGCCACGAGTCGGCAGGCCGTGGCATCCGGCGAAATCCATATGCGCCCGGCAACGCTGGCGCGCATCCGCGAGGGCGGCCTGAAGAAGGGCGACGTGCTGGCCGTGGCCGATGTCGCGGCGATCATGGGCGCGAAAAAGACGCCGGAACTGATTCCGATGTGTCATCCGCTGATGCTGTCCGGCATCGACGTGTCGTTTTCGGAACTTGCGGACGGCTGTGGCCTGAAGGTCGAGGTGGTGGTCCGCTGCAACGGCAGGACCGGGGTCGAGATGGAGGCGCTGACGGCGGTTTCCGCAGCACTCCTGACGGTCTACGACATGTGCAAGGCCATCGACAGGGACATGACGCTGGAACGCATCCGTCTGGATGAAAAGCGCGGCGGCAAGTCGGGCGACTGGCAGCGCGCATGACGGTCCGGGTTCTGTTTTTCGGTTCGGTGGCGGAGCGGCTTGGCCGAGGCAGCGCGGAAGCCGAGCCGGGAATCACCTTGTCGGAACTGGTCCGGCGGACGGGCTGCGCCGATATGCAGCCGTTATTGCTGGCGGTCAATCAGGAACAGATCCGCGATACGGAGTACGTGGTGAAAGACGGCGACGAGGTGGCCCTGATGCCGCCGTTCTCGGGAGGCTGAGCATGGATGCGGTGCGGATTCAGGAATCGGATTTCTCGATCGAACAGGAGGTCGATGCGTTGCGCTCGGGTTCCCGCCGTATCGGCGGCATTGCCACGTTCATGGGCTGCGCGCGTGATTTTTCGGAAGGCCGGGACGTGTACTCGATCCGTTTCGAGCAATATGCGGACATGGCGGAAAAGGCGATGCGAACCCTGCGCGACGAGGCCATGGATCGCTTCGATATCATCGAGACCCGCATCATCCATCGCGTTGCCACCGTGCATGCCGGCGACCGGATCGTGCTGATCGTCGTGGGTGCCGAGCATCGGGGGCCTGCTTTCGATGCCTGTCGCTGGATCATTGACGAGCTCAAGCGGCGCGTGCCGATCTGGAAAAAGGAAACAACGCCCGATGGCGAGTCGTGGGTGAGCGCGCATCCATGAGCGTGCCCGTACTGGCGATTGTCGGCTATTCCAATGCCGGCAAGACGACGCTGATGGAGGGTCTGATCGCGGCGCTGAAGGCCGAAGGCCTGCGTATTGCAGCAATCAAGCACGCGCATCACCAGCCGCAGATGGATACGCCGGGCAAGGACAGCTGGCGCCACAAGCAGGCCGGCGCATCCGCCTCGCTGCTGGTCGGACCGCGTCAAATGATGCTGGTGGCGGATCTGGACGCGCATCCCTCGCCCCGTCAGCTGGCCGACATGTTTTTTGCCGATCATGATCTGGTGCTGGCCGAGGGCTTTGCCTCGGTGCCCGGCCCGAAGCTCGAGGTGGTCCGGGCGGTCCATTCGCCGGAGCGGCGGTGCCATGGCAGTGATTTGCTGGCGGTCGTCACCGACCGGTCGGAGGCGGAATCCGCAGTGCCGGCGTTGCCGCTGAACGATATGGCCGCCGTGGCTGCATTCGTTCTGGCATGGCTGGAGGGACATGGTGATGATTGAAGACTGCACGGCCGTGATTCTGACCGGTGGCGAGTCCCGCCGCATGGGTCGGGACAAGGCACTGGCCGAGCTTGATGGCAGGCCTTTGCTGCAGCATGTGATCGACAGTCTGCGGCCGCTGTTCGGCAGGCTTGTCGTCAGCGTTCGCAAGCCCCGTCCCGGCCTGTGTCTGCCGCAGATCCGGGATGCGTGGCCGGGACGCGGTCCGATGACCGGCATCGCCTCCGTGATGCAGCGCGTGGACACCGACTGGCTGTTCGTCGCCGGATGCGACATGCCTTTTATCGAGCCGGGGCTGGTTCGCCTGATGGCCGACAGAAGGGACGGGCATGACGCGGTGCTGGCCGAAACGGGTGGACACATGCAGCCGCTGCCTGGTTTCTATGCGCGTCGCATCCTGCCTGCCATGCGGGCGCGCATCGCGGAGGGGCGTCGCAGTCTGACAGGACTGATTGCGGATGAGCCCGATGTCGCCCTTTTGTCCGAAGCGGAGGCGCGCAATGCCGATCCGGACCTGCGCAGCTTCACGGATTTCGATACGCAGTCCGGGCTGGATGCGGTGGTTTCCGGGCGGATATGTTCGCTTATCCGGCCGGCCTGACTGCCCGTTGCGGAACGTCCCCTGAAGGAGGCGGAGGCCTGTTATTGCTTGGGTTTCGGGCGGATTTCTTGACAGTCCGGGTGCCGGCGTCAGATTGTGGCCATGCCAAAATCCAGCTGCGAGCGTAACTGATAACATGAAAATGACCGGCGCCGAAATCTTTGTTGAATGTCTGAAGCGGGAGAATGTCGATACGATTTTCGGCTACCCCGGTGGCGCTGTGCTGCCGATTTACGATGCGATTTTCAAGCAGAGCCATTTCAGGCATATCCTCGTGCGTCATGAGCAGGCCGCCCTGCATGCGGCCAACGGTTATGCGCGCGTATCCGGCCGTTGCGGCGTGGCGCTGGTGACTTCCGGCCCCGGCGCGACCAATGCCGTTACCGGCCTGGCCGATTCCTATGCCGATTCGATTCCGACCGTCTGCTTCTCCGGTCAGGTGCCGACCAGCCTGATCGGCAACGACGCCTTTCAGGAGGCCGATGTCGTCGGTATCACGCGCTCGGCCACCAAGCACAACTTTCTGGTCAAGCGGGTCGAGGATCTGGCCCTGATCATCCGGCAGGCCTTCCATATCGCGACGACCGGCCGTCCGGGTCCGGTGCTGGTCGACATTCCGAAGGATGTCAGCAACGATGTCTGCGAGTTCGTCTGGCCGGAGAAGGTGGAGATGCGCTCCTATCAGCCGGTCACGCACGGGCATCCCGGGCAGATCAAGCGGGCGGTCAGGGCGATGTGTCAGGCGCAGCGGCCGGTGATCTACAGCGGTGGCGGCGTCATCAGCTCCGAAGGCAGCGCCGGATTGCTGACCCGGCTGGCGCGGCGGCTGCGCATGCCGGTGACCAATACGCTGATGGGACTGGGCGGCGTGCCCTACGACGACGAGCATTTCATCGGCATGCTGGGCATGCACGGCACCTATGAGGCGAACATGGCGGTTTCGCACTGCGATCTGCTGATCGCGGTCGGCGCGCGTTTCGACGACCGCGTGACCGGCAAGCTCGAAGCCTTTGCGCCGGATGCGAAGATCATCCATATCGACGTCGATCCGTCGTCGATTTCGAAGAACGTGCATGCGCATCTGCCGATCGTCGGCGATGTGGCCGTGGTGCTGGAGCAGTTGCTGGCCGAGATCGGGCGGCGCGATACGGCGCTCGACGAAGAGGCGATCCGGCTCTGGTGGGAGCAGATCGACGAATGGCGCTCCAGGGATTCGCTGGCCTTCGAACAGCCGCAGCAGGGCGTGATCAAGCCGCAGACGGTGATTCGTCGTATTCATGAACTGACCGAAGGCAACGCCATCGTCGCGACCGATGTCGGTCAGCACCAGATGTGGGCGGCCCAGCATTTCGGATTCCGGGAGCCGAATCGCTGGCTGACGTCCGGCGGCCTGGGCACGATGGGATACGGCCTGCCGGCGGCGCTCGGCGCGCATATGGCCGATCCGGAGTCGCGCACGGTCGTGTTCACGGGCGATGCGTCGATCCAGATGTGCAGTCAGGAGTTTTCGACGGCCCGGCAGTATAACATGCCGCTGATGGTCGTGATCCTGAATAACGGCTACATGGGTATGGTGCGGCAGTGGCAGGAGATGTTCTACGAGTCGCGCTACTCGCATTCCTATTTCGATTCGCTGCCCGACTTTGTGCGGCTGGCCGAGGCCTACGGCGGCGTCGGCATTCGCATCGACCAGATGAGCGAGCTCGACGACGGGCTGCGGCGGGCGCTGGAGGTGCGGGACAGCTTCGTCGTCGTCGATGTGGCCGTGTCCAAGGAAGAGAACGTTTATCCGATGGTGCCGGCCGGCGCGGCGCTGAATGAGATGGTGCTGGCATGAGACATACGATCACGATTCTGGTGGAAAACGAGTTCGGCGTGCTGACGCGCGTCGCGGGGCTGTTCTCGGCCCGCGGCTACAATATCGAGAGCCTGAACGTGGCGCCGATCCTGGACAAGACCGCCAGCCGCATGACGCTGGTGACGCGCGGCGACGAGCATGTGATCGAGCAGATCAGGAAGCAGCTGAACAAGCTGATTCCGGTGATCAAGGTCGAGGATATTTCGCACGCGGTGCATATGGAGCGCGAGATGCTGCTGGTGAAGCTGGCCTCTGATGCATCCTGTCACGATGCGATCATCGCGCAGGCCGGGGACGTGCGGGCGAAGATCGTCGAGGACGAGCCGGACAGCTACATCATTCTGGAGCTGACCGGCCAGACCGACAAGCTCGATGCCTTTCTGGAGCGGCTGTCGGAGTTTACCATTATCGAAATGACCCGCACCGGGCCGGTCGGCATGCGGCGCGGCTCCAGGGGCTTTACGCTCGACTAGGTGGGCTGGATGACAGCGATTTCAGCGTGTCCAGCAACTCGTCGGGCGTGAACGGCTTGTGCAGGAAGGGCAGGTCGCCGATCTGATCGGCAACCTGGCGCCCCGAGATGATGATGGTCTTGATGTCGTCGGTCAGTCTGCGGATGGCCCGATACAGTTCATGGCCGGACATTTCGGGCAGATTGAAGTCGGTGATCAGGTAGCGGGGCCGGAAGCCGGTCTTGCGGATATGACTCAGCGCCTCTGTCGGAGAGCTGAATGCGACGGGCCGGTAGCCTTCGTCCTCCAGCAGAAAACTGATGAATTCGCACACATGTTCGTTGTCGTCGACGATCATGACCGGCATCAAAGTATCCCCTTCCCCCATCATAAATCCTACAGATAGTCGGTTTTTTCGCGCCTGTCAAATCAGGGGCGGTTCAGTGATCGAGCTGCTCCAGCACGGATGCGACCGTGGTAAACGAGCCGAGCAGCAGAAAGCGCCCGTCCGGCCGTTCTGCGATGAGATGCCGCAGGCATTGCCATGGTGTTGCCGGCAGCCTGTGCGTTTCGTCGTCGTTGCTGAGCACGGATCCGGCGAAGGGGGCGAGAAGCGCCGGCGCCCCGGCCAGCGAACGGTCCTCGCGCGTCCAGACGACGATGGCGTCGAACGGGTCGGCGAGCGTTTTCAGCGACGGCAGCAGCGCCCTGATCGCATGCAGGTTATGGGCTGCATCCAGCCAGACGCGGGCCGTACCGATGTCGATGCGTTGCATGCGTCCGGCAAGCTCGGTTGAGGCCAGGGCGCGGCGAGCCGCGTCGGCATCAACCGGCAGCAGGCCCTGCCCGCCGATGCTGTGGCAGGCGAGCCACGCAAGTCCGGCATTGATGCGCTGATGTTCGCCGGTCAGTTTCAGAGGGCCGTCATAGGGGGAGGCGAAGCGGATGTGCGGGCAATGTTGCCGCAGGATATCGTCGGCTTCCGGCTCCTGCGGGGCGGACAGGGCCAGACTGCAGCCGTCCGTGGCGTGGGCCTTCTCGCACGCGATATCGGCGAGCGTGTCGCCGAGCCATGCCTGGTGATCGAGTCCGACCGGCGTGATCAGTGCCATGTCCGCCACTACGGCCGTGGTCGCATCGAGCCTGGCGCCGACGCCGGCTTCGAGGATTTCGACATCGACGCGGCATTCGCTGAAGCGGGCCAGCGCGATGGCCGTCGCCATCTCGAAATAGGACGCGCCGCAGGCTCGGGCGACGGGCATCAGCCGCGCCATGAGACGCTGCAGCGAGCCGTCGTCGATCGCTTCTCCGTTGATGCGGATGCGTTCGTTGAAGGCCAGGATATGCGGCGAGGTATAAAGT
>JAJRVH010000107.1 GCA_021545625.1 Zetaproteobacteria bacterium | reverse complement strand
GGTCTGAACCTGCTGCAGCTGCTGGAGTCCCGTCTGGACAATGTGGTATACCGCATGGGTCTGGCAAGCTCCCGCACCGAGGCACGTCAGATCGTGCGTCACAAGCTGGTCAAGGTGAACGGCCAGATCACCAATATCCCGTCCGCCCGCGTGCCGGTTGGCGCCCGCATCGAGCTGGTTGACAGCGCCAGGGAACACCTGCGTGTCAACGCCGCTGCCGAGGCGGCCGGAAGCCGCGGCACCGCCGAGTGGATGGATGTCGATCTGCCTAGCCGTCAGGGCGTATTCCGCGAGTTGCCGGTGCGCGATCAGCTGGATCCGAACATCCGCGAACAGCTGATTGTCGAACTGTACTCCAAGTAATAACTAACAGAGGTCTGTTTCATGTCGTTGATTACGCCACGCAATATTACTGTTGAAGAAACCGTTCCCGGCCGTTCTGCCAAGATCGTGTTCGAGCCGCTGGAGCGGGGTTATGGCACAACGATTGGCAACAGCCTGCGCCGCATGCTGCTTTCCTCGCTGGCCGGTTCCGCCGTCACCAGCGTCAAGTTCGACAGCGTCATGCACGAATACGACACCATCAAGGGTGTCCGCGAAGACGTGATGGATATCATCCTGTCGCTGAAGGAACTCGATATCCGTCAGGAGTCCGACGAGCCGGCTACGATCCAGCTGGACGTCAAGGGTCCGGCCGTGGTAACCGCTGCCGATATCCAGTGTCCGGCCGGTGTGTTCGTGCTGAACCCGGATCTGGTGCTGGCGCATCTGAACGACGACGCCTCGCTGGTGTTCGAGGCCGTGGTCGAGAAAGGTCGCGGCTATGATCCGGCCGCCGAGCGCGAGGTCGAGGACCGTTCGATCGGCACGCTGCTGGTCGATGCTTCCTATTCCCCGATCCGCCGCGTTGCGACGCGCGTCGAGGCGGCCCGTGTTGGTCAGAAGACCAACTACGACAAGCTGATCATGGAAGTCGAGACCAACGGCTCCCTGTCTCCGGAAGAGGCGATCAACGAGGCTGCCCGCATTCTCAAGAAACAGCTGGCCGTATTCGTCGATGTCAGCGATATCGATCTTGGCGAATCCGAGGCTGCCGCCGATGACGGCCTGGAGGAACTGCTGGCCCAGCCGATCGAGCATCTGGACCTGTCGGTTCGTTCGATGAACTGCCTGAAGTCCGATGACGTGTTTCGCGTCGGCGATCTGGTGCAGCGCAGCGAGCAGGCCATGCTTCGTACCCCGAACTTTGGCCGCAAGTCGCTGAACGAGATCAAGGAAGTACTGGAAAACATGGGCCTGCATCTGGGCATGAAGCTTGATAACTGGCCGCCGAAAGAATCCGAAGATTCAGCCGAAAGCTGAATCGGTAATTTGAAAGAGGATATTAGAGATGAGACATCGTAAGCATCATGGTTCCCTGGGCCTCGTCAGCGGTCACCGCCGTGCGCTGCTGGCCAACCTGGCCGGCGCCCTGCTGACGCATGGCCGTATTGAGACGACCGAGGCAAAGGCGCGTGCCGTGCGTCCGTATGTTGAGAAGCTGATCACGCTGGGCAAGCGCGGCGATCTGCATGCCCGCCGTCAGGCGTTGGCGAAGCTGCGTCATCGTCCGCTCGTCGACCTGCTGTTTTCCGATGTCGCCTCTGCCGTGGCCGATCGTAATGGCGGCTACACCCGCATGATCAAGAGCGGCTTCCGCGCCGGCGATGCGGCTCCGATGGCCATCGTCGAGCTGGTGCAGGAAGAGGTCAAGCCTGCCGCCAAAAAGGCCGCGCCAAAGGCTGCGAAGGAAGAAAAGGCAGCCGAGGAAAAGGCCGAGAATACCGCCGGCGATTCCGGGGAAGCCAAGGACTGACAGGTCGCAGACCGACCATGAAAAGCCCCGCAATGCGGGGCTTTTTTTGTCTGGAGGCGCAAAGTTTTCCTCTGGCTGCGATCGCGGCCGGTGATAGCATGATATCGGTGCTTCAGTGTGGGTGCCTGCGGCCGATAGATCGAGACAGAGCTGTCGTTGGAGGTGTGTGATGAAGCAAAGCAGGGCTATTCGCATAGCCGGCCGGTTCAGGGCCAGCAGCAGCTTCCATGTGCGCCCGCTGCGTGACGGCCTGCTGGTTCGCTATCATCAGCAGAGCTGCTATTTCGTCCGCGAATCGCGCTTCTGGGCCTTTATCTACCGGGCCGCCGGCATCGAGCCCCCGCAATCCGCCTGACGGGCCGCGAGCTTCGCCGGGCGGTTGACTGGCGGTCCATCGCTTTTACAATCGCGACGCTATGATCGAAGCAGAGAACCTTACCCGTTATTATGGTGACATGCTGGCGGTGAAGGATCTTTCCTTTCGCGTGCAATGCGGCGAGGTGATGGGCCTCTTGGGCCCGAACGGCGCCGGCAAGTCGACGACGATGAAAATGCTGACATGCTATTTGCCCCCTTCATCGGGCACGGCGAACATCGCAGGCGTCGCTCTGGATCGCAATATCGAGGTGCGTCGGCATATCGGCTATCTGCCTGAGAACGCGCCGTCGTACAGTGACCTCGATGTGCGTACGCATCTGCGCTTTGTCGGACGCATGCACGGCTTGCCGAAAGCGACGCTTGAAGACCGCATTACCGAGATGGCCGGCGTTTGCGGCCTGCATGGCGTAATCCACCGGCGCATCGATGAACTGTCCAAGGGTTACCGTCAGCGCGTGGGTCTGGCGGCCAGCATGCTCCACGACCCGGACTGCCTGATTCTGGACGAGCCGACCACGGGACTGGATCCGAACCAGATTGTCGAAATCCGCCACCTGATCCGGCGTCTGGCCGAGAAAAAAACGGTATTGCTGTCTTCGCACGTGCTGCCCGAGGTCGAGGCGGCCTGCGACCGGATGATGATCATCGATGGTGGGGAACTGCGCGCCATCGGTACGGCTGCCGAGCTTGCCCGCCAGGGGCACGGCGGTGCCATTCTGCACGTGCGCCTGAAGGGTGGCGATGCGGTGCTGGCCGATGTTGCCGGAGCATTCGCGGATGTGAGTATCGACAGCGAGCGCGACGGCCAGATCGTGACGGCCGTGCTGAGGCATCCGGACCCGGATGTGCTGATGGCCGAGACGGTGTTCCGGGCCGCGGTCGCCCATGATGCGGTATTGCTCGAGCTGAGGCCGGAAACCGCCCGTCTGGAGGATGTGTTCCGGCGCATGACCGGCAAGCCGGTGGCGGAGGGGCAGGCGTGAGCCGCATGCTGACGCTTTGCTGGAAGGAATGGCGGGTCATGTTCGACACGCCGCTGGGCTATGTCGTGGCGACAGCCTTTCTGCTGGCATCCGGTTTTTTCTTCGGCCAGAATCTGTTTCTGGTCGGGCAGGCCGAGATGCGCGGCTATTTCTCCGTGTTGCCGTTGCTGCTGCTGTTCTTCATTCCGGCCATGAGCATGCGTATGCTGGCCGATGAACAGCGCGAAGGTACGTTCGAGCTGCTGGCCACGATGCCGGTCCGCATGCTGGATATCGTGCTCGGCAAGTTTGCCGCGGTGATGCTTCAGATCACGGTTCTGCTGGCCCTGACGCTGGTCTATCCGCTGAGCCTGAGCCTGCTCGGCCATGTCGATGCCGGGCAGGTCGCCGCATCGTACCTGGCCGCATTGCTGCTGGCCGCCGCCTATGCGGGCGTGTCTCTGTACGCCTCGTCGCTCAGCTCGCATGCCATCGTTTCCTATGTGCTTGGCTTCGGCATGTTGCTGGGCCTGTTCCTGCTCGTTCAGGCCGCGGCGACGATGCCGCCGTCGATGCAGGACTGGATTCTGATGCTCAGCCCGGTCCGGCATTATCAAAGCATGCTGCGCGGCGTGATTGCGCTGGACGATGTGGTGTTCCTGTCCGGTTTTGCCGTCCTGTTCATCATGCTTGCCTGGTTTCAGCTGGAACGCAGGAGATGGCGCTGATGGGAGATGCGAAAATGATCGACCAGCGTTTGCTGATCCGGCGTCGCGCCCGGGCATGGCTGCTGCTGGTGCTCGCCGCCGTGGTCGTGCTGTTTGCCGCCGCCCGCGTTTCGCATGTGCGCCTCGACTGGACCGAGGATGGCATCTATACGCTGTCGGAATCGACGCGCGCGATTCTGCAGCAGCTGGACGAGCCGGTCATGGTGCATGCCTATATCACGGAGGGGCTGCCGCAGCCTTACGGGCGCCTGCAACGTTTCATCGAGGATATGCTGATGGCCTATCACGAGGCGGGCGGCGGCAAGTTCGGCTACGAGATGATCGATCCGGCCAGCGATGCCAATGTGGCGGCCTCGCTGAATGCGATGCAGGTGCCCAAGGTGCGCGTCCAGGTGGTCGAGAACGATCAGGCGCAGGTCAAGCAGGGCTATCTCGCCATCGTGATCGAATATCTGGATCGCAAGGAAACGATCCCCGTCGTGCAGGGCGAGGAAGGCTTTGAATATCTGCTGACCCGGAAGATCAAGAAACTGACCGGCAAGGGACGCGGCAAGGTCGGCGTGGCAACCGGCTTCGGCGCGCCGCCATTGTACCAGCTGCATCGCCTGCAACAGTTCGCCGGCGACGATTACGAGTTCGTTTCCGTCGAGCCGGGCACGCGGGATATCCCCGGGGATGTGGACGTGCTGATCGTGGGCGGGCTGCGGCAGAAGCCCTCGCAGGCATTCCGCTATCGCGTCGACCAGTTCCGCATGGCCGGCCACGGCCTGATGGTGCTGGCCGGCAATGCGCTTCCCGATCTGGCCCGGGGGTTCAGGGTGCAGCCGGTGGATGTCTATGCCAATGACTGGCTGGCCTCCGATCTGGGCGTGATGGTGGAGCCGGGCCTGGTTGTGGACCGGCGGGCCACGCGGGTGCTGGTCAATCAGCAGCAGGGCATGTTCATGATGCGTTCGGCCATTGACTATCCGTTCGTGATCAGTGCCACGGACCTGAACGGCGGGCATCCGGTCAGCCGCGGCATGGAGTCGCTGACGCTTCCGTTTGCCTCGCCGCTGAACTGGACAGACAGGGTGAAGCAGGGACAGGTGCTGGCGCGCTCATCCGAGCTGTCGACGGTCCAGTCCGGGCCGCCGTTTGACGTCGATCCGCTGCAGTCGATCGCCTCGCGTTTCGAGGGCGTTGCCCTGCAGCGGTCCAACCTGATCCTTGCTGTCGATGGCGAGATGAAGTCTGCCTTTTCCAGTGCGCCGCAAGGCTGGTCGGAGAAGCACCGTCATCTGGCGCGCGTCAATCACGGGCGGCTGCTTGTCGCCGGTGCGCCCGCCATGCTGGACGACGAGTTTCTCGATGGTGCCAATACCGTCTTTGCCCTGAATGTCCTTGACTGGCTGGCTGGCGATGAGGGGCTGATCGCCTTGCGTTCGCGCGGCGTGACGGATCGTCCGCTGGCCAATATCACGCAGCAGGCGCGCGATGCGTGGAAATGGCTGTGGATGTTCGGCCTGCCCGCGCTGGTCATCCTGACGGGGCTGGGGCGCTGGTGGCTGCTCCGTCGCCGTTTGTCCGGCGTATGAGGCCGTTGTTGCGCATCGGTCTGCCGCTGGCGGCGTTGCTGGCGCTGGGCCTGTGGGTGCTCGGCCAGCAGGCAGCGCCGAAATCCGCGTTGCAGGCGTTGCCCGAATGGCCGCAGATCGATGTGCAGCGCGTAGCTGCGATCGAGATCCTGCAGGGCGACAACCGGCAGCTTGCGATCAGGAAGAAGAACACTGCATGGTTCGTCGGGACGGATGGTGAAGAGACCAGGGCAGACGACGGGGCGGTACGTCATCTGCTGGAGGATCTGGCGCATATGCATCCGGTGCGTGTGGTCAGTCACCAGCCAGCCCATTTTTCCCGCCTCGGAGTGGCCGACGATGCCAGCCGTGTGCGTTTGCTGGACGGGCAGCAGACACTGTTGCTGGATCTGCTGATCGGCAAGCCGGCGACCGATCTGGTGTCCACCTATGTGCGTCTGGCCGGAACTTCCCGGGCCGTAACCGTCAATCGCAGCCTGACCTGGCAGGTCAGGCGTATTCCCGATGCCTGGCGTATGCGGGATGAGAAGAAAACGCAGGCGGGCAAGAGCGCTGCGGAGCCCGCCGGCAAGGCGCCATGACGCAGGACTCGCCGCATCTGATCCTTTTCGATTGCGATGGCACCCTGGTTGATTCCCATGCCGCGATCATCCACGCGATGCAGCAGGCATTCGCCGATCAGGGGCTGGAGCGGCCGGCCGCATCGGCGGTCAGTGATATCATCGGCCTTTCCCTGGCCGAGGCGGTGGCGGCGCTGACAGACGATGCCGGCGTTCATGCGGCGGTGGTCCGGTCGTTCCGGCAGCATTATGTTGCAGGCGAGAAACAGCTGCAGCTCTATCCCGGCGTGCGCGAAACCCTGCAGGAATTACAGGGGCGCGGTTACTGGCTGGGCATTGTGACCGGCAAGTCGAAAAGCGGTCTGCTGCGCGTGCTCGATCACTTCGATCTGGGCGGGCTGTTTTATGTCCTGCGCACGGCGGACTGCTGTCCGTCCAAGCCGCATCCGGCCATGGTGCTGGAAAGCATGCGCGAAATGGGCGTGTCCCCGGCGCAGACCTGCGTGGTCGGCGATGCCCTGCTGGATATCCGCATGGCCGGGGAGGCCGGTGTCGCCTCCTTCGGGGTATCGTTCGGGATGCCGATGCATGAACCGCTGCTGCAGGCCGGCGCGCGCGCCGTGGTCGATGAATTCGCCGAGCTGCTGGCGCACTTTCCCCCCTTGCCAGATGCGGTTGCAGCCATCACGATAGCCAAAGCGACGGCATAGGAGGCAAGCATGGCAGCAAAGGCGATTCGCCATATGGTTCGGTACAGCCTGATGGTTCTGGCCCTGGTGGCCGTAGTGCTGCTGGTGGCGCCGTTCTTTATCGATATCAACGATTACAAGGCGCGCATCGAGCAGGAAGTGGAAGGCGCTACCGGCCGCCATCTGAGCATTGGAGAGATTCAGGCCTCGCTGTTTCCATGGGTCGGCGTGCGGCTGGACGATGTGCGGCTGGCCAACCGTGCCGGCTTTTCGGAGCATGACTTCCTCAGCGTCGAACGCCTGCATGTCAAGCTGGCGCTGCTGCCGTTGCTGAACCGCGAAATCGAGATCAAGGAATTCGAGGTCGACAGGCCGAAGCTCTATCTGGAGCGACAGGCGGACGGATCGAATAACTGGCAGGATCTGACCGGCGGCCCGACCAAAAAAACCGCCAGGCCGGCCAGCGACTCTGCCGGTCGGGCGGGAGCTCCGGCCTCCGATGCCTCGCCGGCGCTGGCGGCACTGAAGGCCGAAGCGCTGCGCCTGAACGGCGGCGAGCTGACTTGGGTGGATGCGGGCGAAGCATTGCGGGTTTCGGATATCGATCTGGCGCTGGACGACGTACAGCTGGAGCGCCCGATTGCGCTGACGCTGTCGGCCCGCGTGGCCGGCAATCCCGTTCGCCTGGATGCCAGGCTCGGGCCGCTGGGTGACTTGTCCCGCCTGGATGCCGGGCGCCTGCCGGTGCAGGGGCAGCTGATGATCGATGATTTGCGCCTGCGCGATTTCAGTCATTACCTGGCATCATCCTGGCCTGCACAGCTTGGAGAGCTGGAGAAGGCCGGTTCAGCCCTGAACATACGTTTTGAACAGCGCCCGGACGGGCTCAGGCTGGCCGAGGGGGAAGCGCTTCTGAAGGCCACCCATCAGCTGGCCCTGAACTGGAAGCTGGACATGCCCGATGCGAAGAGGGTCTCGCTGCGCCGGCTCAGCCTGATCGTGGACGGCAAGGAGGTGGCGCAGGCCAAGGGCTCCGCGAGCGGTCTTGCGGAGCGTCCGGCATTCCGGATGCGCGTCACGGTGCCGCCGTTGCAGAGGTCGTGGCTGACCGGCCTGCTACCGGAACTGAACGCGATGTATGGCAGGCATCCGGCGCCGTGGAAGAGCATCTCCTTCGGGGCGCTGGTTGCCGGTGATGCGAAGCGTCTCGATATCCGTGATTTGCAACTGAAGCTCGACGGTGAGCTGGTCCAGGTCTCCGGTAGCATTGTTTATGGACAGCCCGATATCCGTCTGCGGGTAGCCAGTCGCGTGCTGCATCTGGATCCATGGCTGCCTGCCGCGCAGGAGCAGACGCAGAAGCCGGGAAAGGCGACGGCCGGAAAGCGTCAGCGGCCGGCCGACAGCGCGGTGATGGCCGAACCGGACCTTCGCTTCCTCAAACCGTGGCGGGTAACGGTCAAGGTTCAGGCTGATGCCCTGTCGCTGCACGGGCTGAATATGGAGAATGTTCTGGTCAGTATTTCCGGCAAGGATGGCATGTTTCATCTGAATCCGATGCGCTTCAATCTGGCCGGTGGTCTGGTATCGGAAAAGGCCAGTCTGAATGCGGCGGTGTATCCGGCGCGCTGGACCGAATCGGTACATGTCAGCGGCGTCAATCTCGGCCCGGTGCTGAAGTCGCTGGCCGATATGGATATGCTGGAAGGAACGCTGGACATGGATACCAGTCTCAAGGCTCGGGGGCTGACCGGGGCGGCTGTCAAAAGCCTGAACGGTCGCGGCAAGGTTCTGTTGCGCAATGGCAGGATACGCGGCTTCGATATTGCGGGGGCGATGCGGCGTCTCACCCGGCCGGGAGCGCCGGTTGGCCCTCAGGAAACCGATTTTGCACAACTGTCGGGTAGTTTTCAGGTGCGAGGCGGCGTTGCGACGAACCGGGACCTGTTTATGGCTTCCCCGTTGCTCCGGGTCACGGGAGAGGGCACGGTGGATCTGGCACGCAAGCAGCTGGATTATCATGTCAAGCCGCGTGTGGTCGGTACGCTGGTCGGACAGGGCGACCGCCTGAAGCTACGCAAGGGGCTGACCATACCGCTGCATATATCGGGGCCTTTCGATGCGCCGAAAATACGGCCGGAAATCAATGCCAAAACCCTGATCGAAAATGCGCCGGCTGTGCTTGACCGCCAGGGCGGTGGACTGAAAGGGTTGCTTGATGCTCCGAAGCCGGGCGGGGGCAAGCAGGTGCCGGCCACGCCGGACAGGCAGATCCGCGATGCCATCGGCGGCCTGCTGAAGGCCTTGTAGCTTGCATATCTTCGAGCATTTGCGTCTGCATCCGGATCGTCCGCAGATTCGGCAGATCCGCCGGGCGGCGGAGTTTCTGAAACAGGGGCATTTCGTCGTGCTGCCCACTGAAACGACCTATGTGCTGGCCTGCAGTCCGCAGGCTGTCGATGCGCAGGCGGCCATTCGTCAGCTCAGGGGGCTGGACGAGCATCATCTTTGGTCACTGATGTGCAACGATCTGTCGCAGGCATCGGCTTGCGCGCGCATCGACAATCAGGCCCACCGACTGCTCAGGCGCTGTCTGCCCGGCCCCTATACCTTCATCCTGCCGGCCAGTTCGACGCTGCCCAGGCGGATTTTCGGCAAGCGCCGCGATGTCGGCATTCGCATGCCCGAGCATGCGGTATGCCGCGCGCTGATGCAGGAATATGGCGATTTGCTGCTGG
>JAJRVH010000106.1 GCA_021545625.1 Zetaproteobacteria bacterium | reverse complement strand
GATCAGGCTGACCTCGCCGGGCTCCAGCCGGATATCCTTCGCCCGCCAACCCTCGGGCAACTCCAGATGCGCACGCACAGAGACCAGGCGGGTCACCACCCTGTCTACCTGCAACTGCAAACGGTCCGGCTGAATCTTCTGAACGCGCAAACCGCTCGGCAGCGCAATGGCCGCCAGCTGCAGCGCCCGCTCCACAACACCCGGCGTCGTGATATCGGCCACATCGATCGGCACAACCAGGTCTTCCTCGCGCAACTCCCTGAGACGACTTTGCAAGCCGCTGATCGTCACCCTTACATGATCGGGAAGGTCATTGACCAGCACCATGTCGGCCGGCAAGCCCTGTACCTGCAGCGGCACATCCATACTCAACGAACCATAGCCCTGACCATGCACCTGCAGCCACAGCGCCACCGCGATCAGCAGCGCCCATATCTGCAGATTGAAGCGCCTGATCCAGCGCCACAAAATCATCGACCGCCCCCCTGACGCACGGGCAACGCGGAAAGCCTGACCGCCAGCGCGTCATGCAATTGCTGGCTTCCCAACGGCTCGCCAAGCTGCCCTTCCTCGACCAGATGCACCTCGCCCGTCTCTTCGGAAATCACGATCACCAGCGCATCGCTCTCTTCCGACAACCCGACCGCCGCCCTGTGGCGGGTACCGAAACTGCCGGGCAGGGCATTGGCCTGGGCCAGCGGCAACAGCACTCTTGCCGCCACGATACGACCGCCGCGGGCATCACGATTGATGATCACCGCTCCGTCATGCATCGGCGCTTCGGGACAGAACAATGCCAGAATCACATCCGGACGCAGGGGCACATCCATCTCCACACCGCTGTCGTACAGATGCCGGAGCCCTGTTTCCCGCTCGATCACAATCAGACCGCCCCAGCCACGATGCACGAGCGAAAAAGCGGATTCCACCAGGATATCGAGCATCACGATGGTCGGCTCGGTACCCGCAGCCAGCGGATTGACGGCCACGCGCATCAGCGCGCGCCGGATTTCCTGCTGGAACAGCACAACCAGAATCACCATGAAAGCCGAGAAGAAATGCCCAAACATCCACTCGACGGTGAACAGGCCAAAGACCCGCGCCAGCTCGTAGGTCAGCACGACGATGGCCACGCCGATCAGCATCTGCACGGCCCGCGTACCCTGAATCAGGCGAAGAAAGAAATAGACGACCACCGCCACAACGGCGATATCGATCGCATCCAGAACACCAAACTGCCAGTCCGTCATTCGCCGGCGCCTCTCCTTGTCTCACCCGGCGTCATCTTCAGCAGCACGCCATGCCTCTAAGATAGTTGGATCGGAAACTCCTGCAAGCCATGATCGGCCAGGGCCGATGCAACCCGCACCGCCCGGCGCTGAATCGCCACGTCATGCACCCGCACGACATCGGCACCCTGCAGAATACCGATCGCGTCCGCCACGGCGGTTTCCACCTCGCGATCCCCGGTTTCGGCACCCGTCAGCAGCCCTAGAAATGATTTTCGCGATACGCCCAGCAATACCGGCATCGAAAAAGCCTGCCTGATCCGCCCAATTGCCATGATCAGCGCCAGGTTATCCTGCAAACGCTTGCCGAAGCCAATACCGGGATCCAGCAAAATCGATGATTCGCCGATGCCGGCATCCAGGCATGCCGTAATACGCTGTTCGAAAAAGGTCAGCACTTCGGACACAACATCATCATAATGCGGTTGCTCCTGCATCGATGCAGGACTTCCCTGCATATGCATCAGGCACACATCAACGCCGGCATCGGCCACAACGGCAAGGCTGTCCGGATCATGCCTCAGCGCGCTGACATCATTGACGAGTTTCGCTCCGGCAGCCACGGCCTGGCGCATCACCTCAGCCTTCATTGTATCAATCGACACGCAGACTCCCGCCTCGCTCAGCGCCGCGACCACCGGAATCACCCGCTCAAGCTCGACATCCAGCGCCACCGGAGAAGCTCCCGGGCGCGTGGATTCGCCGCCGACATCAATCAGCGCCGCCCCCTGATCATGCATGATCAGGCCATGCGCGACAGCATCCTCGACTGCCATGTGAAGACCGCCGTCCGAAAACGAATCGGGGGTGCAATTCAGCACCCCCATGATCCATGCATCGCCATGTTCCGGGCGGTGCCAGCGGGACGGCATCAGTGCGTCTGCCCCGCCTCGTCGCTGGCCGGCTTCGACGCCTCATCCTCGCCGATATCGACTTTGCCGGTCGGCTCTTCCGGCGTCGCAGCAGCCGCGCCTTTCGTTTCGGGCTCCTTGATCAGCAGTGGCTCCTTGCCTTCCATGACGCGATCGATATCGGTCGTATCAAGCGTCTCATACCTGATCAGCGCCTTGGCCAGCAGGTGCAACTGCTCCATATGCTCCTCAAGAATACGTTTGGCGCGATCGTAGTTTTCCTCGATCAGCCTGCGCACCACCGCATCGATCTTGCGGGCAGTTTCCTCGGAGATATTGGTCTGACGGGTGATCTCCCGGCCAAGAAACGGCTCATGCTCGCGCTCGCCGTATACCATCGGCCCCAGCTCCTCGGACATGCCCCACTGCGTGACCATATTGCGCGCCAGCTGGGTTGCCCGTTCGAAATCGTTGGAGGCACCGGTCGTCATCTGACCCAGTACCAGTTCCTCGCCCAGGCGTCCCCCCATCATGATGGCGATCTGGTCGCGCAGATATTCGCGGTCGTGATTGAAGCGGTCCTCCTCGGGAAGCTGCATTGTCACGCCCAGCGCCTGACCGCGCGGAATGATGCTCACCTTGTGCACCGGATCGGCATGCTTCAGATGCTTGGCGACCAGCGCATGGCCGGCCTCGTGATAGGCCGTCGTTTTCTTCTGGTCCTCGGAGATGATCATCGAACGCCGCTCGGCCCCCATCATCACCTTGTCCTTGGCCATTTCGAAGTCCGTTCGCGTGACCTTGTCCCGATCGTAGCGAGCCGCATTCAACGCCGCCTCATTGACCAGGTTGGCCAGATCCGCGCCGGAAAAGCCGGGCGTGCCGCGCGCCAGCTCCTTGACATTCACGTCGCTCGCCAGCGGCACCTTGCGCATATGCACCTTCAGGATCTGTTCCCGACCGAGCAGGTCTGGCCGCGGCACCACAACCTGCCGGTCGAAACGGCCCGGTCGCAGCAATGCGGGATCGAGCACGTCCGGGCGGTTCGTCGCAGCCACCAGGATCACTCCCTCGTTGGACTCAAAGCCATCCATCTCGACCAGCATCTGGTTCAGCGTCTGTTCGCGCTCGTCATTGCCGCCGCCGATGCCGGCACCGCGATGGCGGCCCATCGCGTCGATTTCATCGACGAAGATAATGCAGGGCGCGTTTTTCTTCGCCTGCTCGAACATATCGCGTACGCGCGATGCGCCGACGCCGACGAACATCTCGACGAAATCGGAACCGGAAATGGAAAAGAACGGCACGTCGGCCTCGCCGGCGATGGCGCGGGCCAGCAGCGTCTTGCCCGTGCCCGGAGGCCCGACCAGCAGCATACCCTTGGGTATCTTTCCGCCCAGGCGCGTAAATCTTGACGGGTCGCGCAGAAATTCGATCACCTCGGTGACCTCCTGCTTGGCCTCGTCGCAGCCGGCCACGTCATCGAACGTAACGCGCACGGTGTTCTCATTGAGCAGCTTGGCCTTGCTCTTGCCGAACGACATCGCGCCGCCCTTGCCGCCCCCCTGCATCTGTCGCATGAAGAACACCCAGACGGCGATCAGCAACAGCATCGGGAACCACGAAATCAGCACCGACAAAAAGAACGGCACCTCTTCCTTCTCCTTGACGTTGACCATCACATGCTGGTCAAGCAAACGCTGATAAAGGTTCGGGTCGTTCGGCACGGTCACGTCAAAATTCTTCAGTTCGCCGCTGGCATCCCGGTACTGACCGACAACCTGATGATCCTTGATCGTCGCCGTCTCGACCATTCCCTGATTCACCCGCTCGATAAAGGTCGAGTAAGCCATCTTCTCGCCCTTCGGCATCGGCGAGGAAAACATATTGAACAGGCTCATCATGGTCAGACCAATCACCAGCCACAGCAGAATATTCTTTCCCATTTTCAAATCCTTTTCTTATTCAACTATTTACGACCGACAGACGCCCCATGCCCCATCTGCAGACCTCCCTTCGAAAGGAAAGGGAATGTGACAAGCATGGAAGGGGCACATGAACGTTTCATGAAAGCAATACCCGGGCCACACTCATGGCAAACCTGCCCGCCTTGCTTCAAGATGCAAGAATTTACGACGCCGCTGCAGACGACATCCGGACAGGTCCAGTCCGCCCAGACCGCTCTTGCGAGTCCATGTCTCGGCCAGCTGGATATGTCTGCGCCCCGGTGTCATACCTTCGCCCAGCAATCTCGATACCATCAGCTGCAATGCGCGAGCCCGCACGGCGGGCGATGCCGCCCGCCATTCCCGCCATCTCACAGAAACCGTTTCCTGCTCCTGCTCCGTCGCGGCCAGAAGCAGCCGGGCCTCCCTGTCCAGCCGCCGGCCGACCATATCGGCCTGACGAGCCCATCGCAGAAACAAGGCCTGCGGATCCGTGCCGGCAGCCGCCATGGCCGGAAACAGACGATGCCGGATGGCATTGCGCCTGAAGCGCACATCGTCGTTCGTCGCATCCTCCAGCCAGCTTACGCCCGCAGCCTGCAAGGCAGCGCGCAATTCAGCGGCCCGCACATGCAGCAGCGGACGCACAATGCGCAGCCCTCCCTGCCGGCGCTCGCGCGGCATGCCCCGGCAACCGTTCACACCCGCTCCCTGCAGCATGCGCATGCATACCGTTTCGGCCTGATCGTCAAGATGATGTCCCAGACACAGGCAATCGATTGCGAAGGTTTCCGACCATTGCAGGAATTGCCGGTATCTGGCCTGCCGGGCAGCCGCCTCGGGGTTGCTTCGGGGGACAGAAGGAAGGCGCGCCGAACAGAAACGAATCCCCCAACAGCGCGCCTGTTCGGCCAGCTGGCGCGCCTCGGCCGCCGACCCGTCTCGCCAGCCGTGATCGACATGCCAGGCCATCACCTTATATCCCGCCGCGCGCAGGGCCAGCAGCAACGCGGTGGAATCCGCGCCGCCGGACCAGCCAACAGCCAGCGAATCCGGCAATTCGGGAAACAGCGAATGCCTTAGCCAGATGGCGCCGAAATCCGGATATTCAGCCGGCAACCGCAATCACCAGCGCGACAGCCCCTGCTCGGCGATCAGCCGGGCGCCTCTGGAGTTCTCATCCAGTAATTCGAACAATTCCATATCGACACCGCCCAGGCACGGTTTGCCGGCACGCACGAACAACCACAGCAGGCTTTCATCGCCGCCCTGCAGGTGCACGGCCACCAGATTCAGACCTCCCTGTGGCAGGCGATAGCCGTCCAGTACTCCCGCCACCTGCTTTGCATTCAGATGGAATTCGCGGATGTCCGCCTTGCCGGACAATGCCGTGGTCAGCTCGGCCAGCGCCGGCGCAGTCAGCGCCAGACCGTTGTTATAGAGCACGCTGACATTCTGTCCCGTGCCGGACTCGATGCTTTCCACCCTGACGCTTCCCAGGGGCTGTAGTCCGGAATGATAATCGCGATAGGCGATCAGACGCCCGACGCCGCAATCGCGCGATACGCCCGCGTCCGCCTGCGGCACCGCCAGCGCAAACGCCACGCTGCGCTCTCCCATGCGTCCGTCCCTGCTTTCGGAAAACACCCAATCACCGATCAGGGCGATACACATCGACAGGGATGGCATATTCGCATCGTCATTATCGGCAAACTCCATATACCACTCGCGCAACTGCCGCCTGAGATGCACGGCCGCTTCCGTCAGAGCAGGAACCCCCCCGCGCAACAGACAACCGGAAGACGAGCATTCGTCGAGAAAGATGCCACCTGTCTGCCCCAGTGTTTTCAACACACCCGGCAGGAAATGCTGCTCCAGGAAATCCGCCGCGGAACCACCGTGAAGCGCCTGCATGCCGGCCAGATAGTCCGACCATTGCACGCGCAGGCATCCCTGACGCATGGCCAGCGATTTCCCCCCGTGCAGCGCGCGCGTGAAATCCGGCTGGATAAAAACAAGCTCCCCGTCCACGTAAGCCTGTTCAAGCAGCTTGTCAGCCTCGGCGCCGCGCGCCTTCGGGGCCAGCTCCGGCTTGCGGTCCAGCCAGTTGCGCTCGGCCTTGCGTCGACCGATCTCGACGCGCACATCCTCATCGAAAACACGAAAGGCGTTCAGCGTAATATCGTCGCGCAGCCATGGCTCTCCGGCCGCCCTGGCCGCACGACCACCTTCAAGAAGGGCCCGCAGCCATTGCGCGACGGGCTCCTCGCGCAAATGCTCGAGACTATCCATGGCTCCGCTGCCGAGTCTGGCCTGGGCCGCCAGCAACTGATCGAGCTTCTTGGCGTTGAGCACATACTCCATCCAGCCGCCATATCCGCTTTTCACGGCCAGTTGCCACAGCGACAGCCGGGCCCAGGTCCGCTTCAGAAGATGCGCACCGAGCTTGTCCCGGGCCAGCAGGGCAAGAATGCCGCCTTCGTTCTTCGGCCCCACCTTTTCGCGCAAGGCGCGCATGCGCGGCACGATATCCGGCTCCAGACCATAGGCGCGGATCACGTGGCGTTCATCGCCCAGCAGCGAATCATCGGGCTGTTGCAGGAGAAAGGCCATCGGCGTACAGGGCAGCATCATCGATTCGTAACTGGCAATGCGGGTCACCTCGACAACGCCTTCGAGATATTTTTTCAGAAACTCCTGCAGGGCCCAGACATACAGACCACCGACAACGCAAAGCATGACATGACTGGTTGTCGACTCCTCCTCGGACGGCAAGGCGGCAATTGCCTGACGCATCAGCCGCAGAATCAGCACGTTCACGGCCGGCACCCATGGCGCCATATCAGCCTGATCCTGCTTCCACCCCTGGTCCCAGAGGCCTTCCCATAAATGCAGCAATGCCGGCGCCCCCTTGTCATCCGCGCACCAGTGATGCAGCAGGGAAAGCGGCAAATGCGGATATTGCTTGCGCAGATACCCGACCATCGAACGGGCCCGGGCGTCCATGCCGGGCAACTGATGCGCGGAAACCTTTTCGCCCTTGACGATATAACGGATACCATAATCCTGCAGACGGCGCAGGGCGGTCTGGATCGCTGCATCAACGTCCGAATGCACGGCAAACGGAATATAGATCCCCGCATCCCGGCCCGAAACCCGGATGGGCAGACGCCGGGCCTCCACACGACAACGGTCGGACGGTTTCTCACCCCGGTTCAGTATCGGACGGTACCAGCTCCAGCGAAAACTGAAATATTCGGGAGAAATCATGTCATCAACACCTGCTCATACCTCTGTGAACAAACAATATACCCTTCGTC
>JAJRVH010000105.1 GCA_021545625.1 Zetaproteobacteria bacterium | reverse complement strand
CGCAGCAGATCGAGGACGCAGACCAGGTGGTGATCCTCGGTTCCGATCTGCGTCAGCGGTTGCCGTTGCTGATGCAGCGTCTGCGCAAGCGCGGCAATCAGGGCAAGGCCGTCAGCCGCATTGGCGCGATGAACTATCGTACCAATATGGAGATTGCGCGCGATGCGATGATCCGGCCGCGCGACTGGCCGGCCGTGATTGCGCGGGCCATGCAGCAGGTGTCGGATCTGGGCAGGACGGCGGCCGGCATGGATGCCTGGCTGCAGGCGGTGCCGGAGCGTCACGAGGCGGGCAAGATTCTGGCCGATGCGCTGATGGGTGAAACCTGTGCGCTGCTGGTCGGAGAGGAGATTCGTTCGCATGCGGACGCGGCGGCGCTGATTCATGGTCTGGATCTGCTGATGCGGGCATGCGGGCATGCCGAGGAAGGCTGCGACGGTCGCAATCTGATCCCGGAAGGCATGAATACGCAGCTGCTTGCCGCGGCATTCGGCGATATCCGTACCAGTGCCGGGGATCTGTTCGCGGCAGCCACGGTCGGCGATCTGGATGCGCTGGTGCTGATCGGCAGCGACCCGGTGGGCGACGGGCTGTTCCCGTCGGCGGCCAAGGCGGCGCTTGCCGGCGTGCCACTGATCCAGATCGGCGCGATCGGAGGCGATATTGGCGCCAGCGCCGAGGTGCAGCTGCCGGCGGCCGCCTATTCCGAAATCGACGGGACGTTCATCAACATGGAAGGTCGCGTGCGCGTTGCCAGACAGCCGCTGCGCTCGCTGGGGCAGGAGAGGCCGCTGTGGAAGGTGATGATGCGCCTTGTGCAGGTGATGGGCCGGGACGTGCCGGTCGTCAACATGGACGAGCTGCGCGACAGGGCGGCACAGCACGTCGCCGAACTGGCCGGCGTATGGCGGGGCGAGGCGGACGACGAGCTGTTCGTGCGCCCGGCGCGGAATCGCAAGGCGGAGTTTTTGCCGGCTTCTGTGGAGCAGGGCTTCGATCTGGATGTCGTGTCGCGCTATTCGATGTATCGCGAGGGCATGTGGGCGCGCGCCTCGAAGCTGCTCAGCGAGGCGGGCAGGCTGCATGCGCTGGATGATGTGCTGGTGCATCCGCAGACACTGGCCGACAAGGGGCTGGCCGAAGGCGAACATACGGTGAAAACCTTCCTCGGCGAATTCAGCTGCCATATCGGCGTGCGCGAGGATGTCAGTCCGGGCGTGCTGTTCATCGCCAAGCGCGGCGTTGCCGGAGACCTGTCCGACGTGACGGCCGCGACGATCGCTGGAGGTAAGTCATGACCGGGTTGGATATGGCCATCACGGCCGGCATCTGGACGCTGGAGATTCTTGCCATCGCCGTGACGGTGGCCCTGTCGGTGGCCTATATCACCTATGCCGAGCGGCGGGTGATCGGCTGGATTCAGGTGCGCAAGGGCTGCAACCGCGTGGGGCCGGCGGGTCTTTTGCAGCCTCTGGCCGACGGCCTGAAGCTGGTGCTGAAAGAAACGATTATTCCGACCGCGGCCAACAAGTTCCTGTTCATCGCGGCCCCGGTCATGTCGCTGACGCCGGCGCTGATCGCGTTTGCCGTGGTGCCGTTCGGCGAGACGAGTCTGTTCGGGCTGTGGGAGACGCCGCATGTGATGGCCATCGCCCATCTGAATGTCGGCCTGTTGTACATCATGGCCATCTCCAGCCTGTCGATCTACGGCATCCTGATGGCCGGCTGGGCGTCCAACTCGAAATACCCGTTTATCGGCGCGATCCGTTCGACCTGTCAGATGATTTCCTATGAAATCTCGATGGGCTTCGGCCTGGTGACGGTGATGATGCTGGCGGGTTCGCTGAACCTGGCCGACATCGTGCATGCCCAGGCCGGCGGTATCGCCCACTGGTACATGATTCCGCTGTTCCCGATGCTGCTGGTCTATTTCATCTCCGGCTGTGCGGAAACCGCGCGTACCCCGTTCGATCTGGTTGAAACCGAGGAGCTGGTGTCCGGCTACTATACCGAATATTCCGGCATGTGGTTCGCAACCTTCTCGCTGGCCGAATACGGCGCGATGATCCTGATCAGCCTGATGACCTCGATCCTGTTCCTGGGCGGCTGGTACGCCCCGGTTCCGGCGCTGGACTTCATTCCGGGCACGTTCTGGCTGCTGGCCAAGACGGCTTTCCTGATCTTCGTGTTCATCTGGTTCCGGGCCACATTCCCGCGTTACCGCTACGACCAGATGATGCGTCTGGGCTGGAAGGTGTTCCTGCCCTGGACGCTGGCCTGGATCGCGGTGGTCGGCATCTTTATCTACACGCCGGGTCTGGACAGCATCATCAATTTCTGGATGCCGTGGAGGTGATGGGATGTTGAAACGCGCGTTCAAGACATGGTTCCTGTGGGAGCTGCTGGTCGGTCTGTCGCTGACCGGGCGCTATCTGTTCAGGAAGAAGATCACGGTCGAGTATCCGGAGGAGAAAACGCCGCTCTCTCCGCGTTTCCGCGGCCTGCACGCGTTGCGCCGTTATGAATCCGGCGAGGAGCGCTGCATTGCCTGCAAGCTGTGCGAGGTGGTCTGCCCGGCACTGGCCATCATCATCGAGTCCGAGGAACGCGAGGACGGCTCCCGCCGCACGACCCGTTATGACATCGACTTCACGAAATGCATCTACTGCGGCCTGTGCCAGGAAGCCTGCCCGGTCGATGCGATCGTCGAAACCCAGGAATTCGAGTATGCGACCGAGACGCGCGAGGCCTTGTATTACACCAAGGACATGCTGCTGGCCAACGGCGATCGCTACGAGAAACAGATTGCGGCGAACCTGGCCGCAGATGCGCGCTACAGCTGATGCATCGAAACTTGAGGAGGGGAAATGCTCGAGACTGCATTCTTTAACCTGTTCGCCGGCCTGAGCATCCTGTCGGGCATGGGCGTCGTGCTGGCGCGCAATACCATGCACTCGGTGATGTTCCTGATCTTCTGCTTTTTCAATGCAGCCGGGCTGTTCTTCATGCTCGATGCCGAATTCATCGGCATTATCATGATCCTGATCTATGTGGGCGCGGTGATGGTGCTGTTCATGTTCGTCGTGATGATGCTGGAAGTGAACCAGGCCAGGCTGCGCGAGGGTTTCCTGCAATACCTGCCGCTGGGTGGCATGATCGCCATCATCCTGATTATCGAGTTCGTGGCGGCGGCCCAGTCGGGCGTGTTTACCGAGGGCATCAAGGCCACGGCCGTGCATCTGGGGCAGCAGGTGAACAACACCGCCGAGATCGGCCAGGTGTTGTATACCAGGTATCTGCTCGGCTTCGAGATTGCCGCCGTGATCCTGCTGGTGGCGCTGGTCGGCGCGATCGTGCTGACATTGCGTGCCCGCAAGGACGCCAAGTACCAGAATATCTCCGCACAGGTGCATGTCCGCAAGGAAGACCGCCTGCGCAAGGTGAGGATGTAATCATGATAGGCCTGTCGGATTATCTGATCGTCGCCGCCGCGCTGTTTTCGCTGGGTGTGATCGGTCTGTTCCTGAACCGCAAGAATGTGATCACGATCCTGATGTGCATCGAGCTGATGCTGCTGGCCGTCAACATCAACTTCGTGGCCTTCTCGCATTATCTGAATGATCTGGGCGGCCAGATCTTCGTCTTCTTCGTGCTGACCGTGGCGGCCTCGGAAGTCGCCGTGGGTCTGGCGATCCTGGTGGCCTTCTACCGGACGCGCCGCTCGATCGAGGTCGAAGACATCAATACGCTGCAGGGCTAGGGGGAAGACGTGCAAGAAGCTGCCATGACGCTCAATACCACGGAATTGCTGGCCATCCCGGCGCTGCCGCTGATCGCCTCGCTGGTCGTTGGCATGTTCGGCTGGGCCCTGAAGGAAAAGTTGTCGCATACCATCACGTCGGCCAGCGTGATCGTGTCGGCCCTGTTGTCGGCCCATATCTTCATGCAGGTGCTGGACGGCGCCAGCTTCTACGGCAATTTCTGGACCTGGATGCTGTCCGACAGCTTCGTCGTGCCGGTCGGCATGATGATCGACCGCCTGACCGCGATCATGATGCTGACCGTGACCGTCGTCTCGGCCTGCGTGCATATCTACACGATCGGCTACATGCACGGCGACCCGGGCTATACCCGCTTCTTCTCCTATATCTCCGGCTTTACGTTCTCGATGCTGGTGCTGGTCATGGGCAACAACTTCTTCACGCTGTTTTTCGGCTGGGAGGCCGTGGGGCTGGTGTCCTACCTGCTGATCGGCTTCTGGTTCAAACGCGAAAGCGCCAACTACGCAGCGCTGAAGGCGTTTATCGTCAACCGCGTCGGTGATTTCGGCTTCGCGGTCGGCATCCTGGCCATCTGGTATTACTTCGGCACGATCGACTACCGGGAGGTGTTCGCGCAGGTCGAGACCTTCGTCGCGCGCGGCGACGTGCTGCATTTCATGGGCTGGGAGATCAGCGCCATTACCTTCATCTGTCTGGCGCTGTTCGTCGGCGCGATGGGCAAGTCCGGCCAGGTGCCGCTGCATGTCTGGCTGCCCGATTCGATGGAGGGTCCGACGCCGATTTCGGCGCTGATCCATGCGGCGACGATGGTGACCGCCGGCGTGTTCATGGTGGCGCGCTGCTCGCCGATGTTCGAGTTTTCCGAAACAGCGCTGGCCGCGGTCGTGCTGGTCGGCGCGATTACGGCCTGGATGTGCGCGACGATCGGTCTCGTGCAGAACGATATCAAGCGGGTCATCGCCTACTCGACCTGTTCGCAGCTCGGCTACATGTTCGTGGCCTGTGGCGTGTCCGCCTATTCGGCCGGCATTTTCCATCTGATGACGCATGCCTATTTCAAGGCGCTGCTGTTCCTGGCTGCTGGCTCCGTCATTCACGCGGTGATGGCCGAGCAGGACATCCGCAGGATGGGGCAGTTGCGCAAGTACATGCCGGTCACCTGGGTGACGATGCTGATCGCGGCGCTGGCGCTGTCGGGCGTGCCGCCGTTCGCCGGCTTCTGGTCCAAGGACCTGATCATCGAGGCGACGATGGCGCGCGAGTTCACCGAATACGGATGGGTCGGAACCTTCGGTTCGTTCGCGGTGCTGACGGCCGTGTTCATGACCGCCTTCTACACCTTCCGCATGTTCTTCCTGACCTTCCACAATTCCGACCGCGTGCCGGCCGAAACGAAGTCGCATCTGCACGAATCGCCGAAGGTGATTACCGTGCCGCTGGTGTTGCTGGCGATCGGCGCGCTGGGTTCCGGCATCTGGGGCGTGATGGTGCTCGATATCGCCAACCCCGAGATTGCGGCCGGCTATTTCGGAGATGCGATCTTCGTGCTCGATGCGCATAACCCGCTGATGGCGCTGGCCGAGGAATCGCACGATCATGCTTGGTACCACTTTCTGTTCACCGCACCCTTCTGGCTGGCCATCGGTGGCATTGGCCTGGCCACGCTGATGTATCTGCGCGAGACGGCCATGCCCGCCAGAATGGCGGAGGCATTCAGGCCGCTGTACACCTTCCTGCTTCACAAGTGGTACTGGGACGAGCTTTACGAGCGCATCTTCCTGCGTCCGGCCCAGTGTCTGGGCAACTGGCTGTGGCAGAAGGGCGACCTGGCCATGATCGACAGGGGCGTCATTCATGGTGGCATCGTCGACTCGATCAGGGCGGGTGCTGCGCGCATGCGCGACATGCAGACCGGCATGGTATTCCACTATGCATTTGCGATGGTGATCGGGGTCTTCGGCTTCCTCACCTATCTGCTGCTGAAGGCATAAGGAGCGATCACGGACATGGAATTACATAACGTTCTGGACTTTCCGATCCTCAGCCTGAGCATCTTCCTGCCGACGCTGGGTGCGCTGTTTATCTGGCTGTTCGTGCGCGGCGATCAGGCCGTTCGCTGGTCGGCGCTGGCCGTGTCGGTGCAGG
>JAJRVH010000104.1 GCA_021545625.1 Zetaproteobacteria bacterium | reverse complement strand
CAGGCCTTGAGCACCTCATCAAGCGACGCTGCCGCCAGCGCGCCGATATCCGGAAAGCTGTCAAACCAGGTCTCATAGCGGGGCAGAACGGTTTTGACCTGGGTCTGCTGCAGCATGATTTCGGATATCCAGATGGCATAGGGCTCGGTGGTGTCGCGCCAGGGCAGCATGCGCCGGAATTCCCGGTACCAGCCAAGCAGCGCTTCACATCGTGCGAAAGACAAAACGATCCTCAACCACCTCGAAGGTCAGATAGAAACTGACCCGGTCCAGCCCCCATGACGAGGGCAGCGGCCGAAACGGCGCGGCCGCATGAATTGCGGCTACGGCGCTTTCGTTGATCTGGGGAATCGGGCTCGGGCGCAGGATCTCCACGCCGCCCAGTTCGCCGTTGTGTTCAATCGTAATGCGCATCAGCGAACGCCGGGCCTCTTCCGGGAACCGCTCGTAGTTGGCCTTGCCCGGCCGCCATTGCTCCTCAAGCGCGCGCACCAGCGCCTGCGCATAAGGCGCATATTTGGCCTCGCGGGTGTTGATCGGTATGTCCGCCTCGCGCGACAGCATCTGTTTCAAGCGTTTTTCCCGCTGGAAATCGCGCGACAACTGCGCCAGCGCCATGGTCGACGGCATCAGGTTCGAAAGCGGGATACGTGGAGCGGCTGGCACCGGCGGTTGCTTTTTTGTCGGCCTGGGATGCTTGCTGTTGTCCGGCACCGGCCCGCGCCTGGCCAGCATGCGGGGACGCTTCTGGGGCTCGGGAGCCGGCGGCGGATGTTTGGGGCGGGCCGGCGGAACGGGACGCTGCGGCTTTTGCTGTTGGGCGCCGACGACCGGCGCGCGGGCCGCACGCGTCACCCGGTCCTGCGCCTTGCTGCTGCCTCCCACCGCGCTGCGGTTGGACATGGTTTGCGCATCCTCGGGCGGCTTGATCTTCGATGGTTGTTTGCTGTCCAGAAGCACGACATCCATGATCTGCGGTGGCTTCTTTTTTATCAGCGGCCGGTCGTGGTGAGCGACGGAAACGAGCACGACCAGCAGGGCATGCACCGCAACGGATGCAAGCAGCGAAATGCCGATACGGCGGCGTTGTATGGATTTATCGGATCGCGACATCTGGAAGCCTGCCCGCAATATACCCTGCAAGGGCCCCGTTAATCCAGCCGGTGATGCACGAAAGCAGCAGAAGCGGCGGCAATGCGTAGTAAAGAGCCGGCTGGCGGATGAACAGCGATTCGACCGTGACGAACTGGACAGCCATATGGGTCAGCGCGCCGAGAAGGCTGACGCCGACCGGGCCGATGCCCGGAAGGATGCGCCAGGCGAAGATCATCGCGATGGCTGCCGCCAGTCCGCCGGCCAGGCTGATCACAAAGGTCGGCGTCAGCAGCGTGCCGATAAAAAAGCTGCCGACCACGATTCTCGACAGGGTCAGTATGACGGCAGCGCGCGGCCCCATCCACAACAATGCCAGCAACGTGACGATATTGGCCAGGCCGGGCTTGAACCAGGGGCCCAGACTCGGCAGCGCGGCCTCGAACACATGCAGGCCGATGGCAAGCATCAGCAGCGCCAGCCAGACCGCCTTCGATTCCAGTTCGGCCAGCGTCGGACGCAACACGGCATGCATTATTCGACCACCGCGTCGAACCGGTGATCGTCGCTGCCGCGGATCGATACGAGAATATGGTTAGGCACGCAGGCGATCAGATCCCCCGCATGCCGGTGCGGGCCGGACAGCACGCAGCGCTGGCTGAGGCATGGCGACGAAGCGATGCGCGCGCCATCCTCGTCGAGAATGATTTCCGAGCGCCCGATATCCCCTTCGGCCATGAAATGCACGGCCGGCTGTCCCTTTTGCGGCAGAAGATAGCTCGCCAGCAGCCTCTGGCCGTGATAAATCTCGGCCAGCGGCGCTCCGGCCGCAACATGACTGCGCACCAGCGTCCATGACAGGGCGATGCCCAGCAGGGATGCCAGCAACAGCAGGCGGTCGGTCGGTCGGCCCAGCAACAGGCGACCGAAACTTTGCCGGGACACATATTCGGCGGTTAACATGGCCGCATGGTAGCAGGGGTGCCCCCCGGCTGCCCAATCGAAAGCATATTCGGACCGGGAGGATGCCATGCAAATCTTTATCACCGGAAGCAACCGGGGCCTGGGCCTGGGCTTTGTCCGGCATTATTTGCGCCAGGGACATGATGTATGGGCCTGCTACCGCAGCGATCCGGGCGGGCTTGCCGCGATCGAGTCTCCGAAGCTGCATCGCCTTCGCTGGGATGTCGGCACGGATGATGGACCGGCCGGGGCATTGCCGGAAAACGTCGATCTTCTGATCAACAATGCCGGTATTTACGGACCGGACAAGGATGGCCAGTCGCTGGGCAAGGTCACGGCGCAGGCGATGATGGAGGTGTTCAATATCGACTGCATCGGCCCGCTGCGCGTCGTTCAGCGACTGCTCGGACGTTTTTCCGGCGGCGCCGTGATTGCCAATATCAGTTCGAAGATGGGATCGTCGGCCGACAACAGCAGCGGCGGCACCTAGGCCTATCGCGCGGCCAAGGCAGGGCTGGTCATCGTATCCAGGTCGATGGCGGTCGATCTTGCGCCGCAACATATCCATGTCGTCACGCTGCATCCGGGCTGGGTGCAGACCGATATGACGCATCAGACGGGCCTGATCGACATCGACACTTCGGTGGCGGGCATGGTCGACGTGATTGGACATGCCCGCGATTACGAGGCCGGCGCCTTTATTGCCTACGACGGCAGCATCGTCCCCTATTGAACGTCCGCTTCACGGCTTTTTCGGGCAGATATGGTCGAGTCCGTAGCCGCAATAGCCGGCCTGGTTGCTGCGCGGTTCGTGCCGCCGGCATTGTCGGAGAATCTCGAGCAGCTCGATGATCGATGTCGGCCGAAAAGGCTTGCCGATCATCGCACACAGGCAGTCATCGACCTCTGAAGTGTCTTCCGGCGTGCCGGATATCAGCACCAGACGCTGATCGGGCTGGCTCTGGCGGAGGCGTCGGATCAGTTCGATGCCGCCAAGTCCGGGCATCGTGATATCGGACAGTACGGCAAGCGGCTGTTTTATTATAGCAGCCGCGTGCAACGACGCTCAGTCGCCGCCGATCAGGCGGGCGAGTGCCGCCGTATCGGTGACGGGCAGGTTGCAGCTGTGGCCTTCGCAGACATAGGCCGTCGCACGACCCGCAATGGCCCGTTGCCCGCGACTGAACGGGGCAAGCCGGTTCAGCGCGGTATCGCTATATCCGTCCCGCCACAACACCACCACATCCGGTCGGAATCGCTGACGGATGAGGGCCAGCATGTTCGTTGCCGTTGCATCCCGGCGGGGGCCCGCCAGTACGATTTCCCTGCCTGGATGCGTAGCCAGAAGCACGGCGCTGAGCATATGCGTCATGGCCGAGGGCGCCTGCCCGATCATGCCTGAGAAATGACGGGCGACGGCAGCAGCCTGCTCTTCAAGGCCCGCATCGCCGGTCAGACGCGAGAGGCGCAACAGATTATGCATGGCCAGCGCATTGCCGGACGGTAACGCGCCGTCGAAAGATTCCACCGGCCGGGCGATCAGGTTGTTGCCGGCCGCCGTCATGTAGAAGCTGCCGCCCGGTGCGCGAAAGCGTTCGATCATCGCCCGGTTCAGGCGTTGCGCATGTTCCAGCCAGTCCGGATCGAAGTCCGATTCGTACAGTTCGGTCAGTCCCCAGATCATGGCCGCATAGTCGTTCAGATGCCCGTCGATGCCGGCCCGGCCGTCGCGCCAGCTGTGCAACAGCACCCCGTCATCCTGCAGATGCGTCAGCACGAATGTCGCCGCCTTTCCGGCGGCCTCAATCATTGCCGGATCGTTCAGTATGCGGCCGCCAATCGCCAGCGCCGCGATGGCCAGGCCGTTCCAGTCGCTCAGGATCTTGTCATCGCGAAACGGACGTGCGCGTTTGCTGCGCGCTTCAAGCAGGCGCGCGCGTTCTGCCGCGAAGCGCCCGGCATCGGTGCTGTCGCCCAGGTGCAGGATATTATCGCCGGTTTTCCTGCCCTTCGCCTCGTCGATGAAATTGCCGTCTTTTTCGATGCCGTAGGCGCGGATGAACGCATCGGCATCCCTGCCCAGCAGCCGGCGAACCTCCGCTTCGCTCCAGACATAGAATTTGCCTTCCACGCCTTCGGAGTCGGCATCCTCGGCCGCATAGAAGCCCCCCTGTTCATGCTGCATGTCACGCAACAGATAGGTGGCAATACCGCGCGCGGTATCGGCAAGGGTGGCATCATGCGTCACCTGCCAGGCCTCGCTGTAGGCGATCAGCAGCATGGCCTGGTCGTAGAGCATTTTCTCGAAATGCGGCAACAGCCATTCGGCATCGGTCGAATAGCGGTGAAAGCCGCCGCCCAGCTGGTCGTGGATGCCGCCGCGCTGCATCGCCCTCAGCGTTTCGACAGCCATAGCCGTGGCATCCGGCTGTTGCTCCAGCGCGCCGTAGCGCAACAGAAACAGCAGCCGGTGCGGGCTTGGGAACTTGGGAGCTTCGCCTAAACCGCCGCGAACGCGGTCGAAGCTTCCGGCCAGCTGTCGGCAGGCTTTCCCGACCGCCTTGCTGTCCACGTCGCCGGGGGCATGCAGAGCCACGCCCCGCTGCACGGCCGCGGTCAGGGAAGCGGCCGAACGCTCGATACGCTGCCGGTCATGCCGCCAGAGCTCCGAGATACGCCCGGCAAGTTCGATGATGCCGATGTGCCCGAAGCGCGAGTGTTTGGGAAGATAGGTGGCGGCATAAAAAGGTTGCCTGTCGGGAGTCATGATGACGTTCAGCGGCCAGCCGCCGCTGCCGTTCATGGTCTGGGCAGCCTGCATGTAGATCGCATCAATATCCGGTCGCTCCTCGCGATCCACCTTGATGGCGATGAACGTGTCGTTCAGCGCCTCGGCGACCTCGGCATCGGCAAACGACTCCTTTTCCATCACATGGCACCAGTGGCAGGTCGAATAGCCGATCGACAGAAAGATCGGCCTGTCCTGCATGCGCGCCAGCGCGAACGCTTCCTCGCTCCACGGATACCAGTCCACCGGGTTATGCGCATGCTGCTGCAGATAGGGGCTAGACTCCCCGATCAGATGATTGTGTTTCGGGCGCTCAGCGCTCACAGAACCCTCCATGGCCAGACAGCTGCCAGCCAGCAGCATCGACAGCATCAGCCATGACGTGTGCCGTATCATCCGGGGCGCACGGCAAACGACAGTCCCTCGCCCGGCTCGTCGCCGATACAGAATACGCTGTGCCAGACGCAGCGATCGAGATCACGCTGCGGCATTAGCAGCGCGTCGCCGGCCTGCAGCAGATGGGCATGGCCGCGCTCGACCAAGTGGCCGGTAAAGGCCGGTGAACGATCCATGATCGCCTCGACCAGTTCATGATCCGCCTCTTCCATGTAATCCGACAGCGCCGGCCGGTCATCCACCAGCCCGGCCAGTCGCCTGCGATCCTGTGCATCCGGCAACACCTCGGCGACGGCATCGGGCCGGGATGCGACAAAATCCGCCAGTTCATCCATCAGCGTCGGCTTGGCAAGCGCCAGCCAGAAGGTGGCACCGGAAAGCTGGGCGAAGACGACGCCGGCATGTCCCCGTTCGACATCATGGTGCATTTGCGCGCCGCCGTTCGGAGCGTTGAAATAGACGATGCGTTCGACGAAAGCAGGCTCGGCATCCAGGGCCGCGCGCAGGCATGTCTGGATATCGGGGTTTTCGGTGATGGCGCGCGATTCGGGGAAAATCGCATCGCAGAGCCTGCCCGCCCATTGCTGGCGAAGCGGATCCGCCGCCACGTCCTCAAAGCCTTCCATGCCGAAGGAGAAGCGGAAGCGCAGGCTTGCATCCTCCTCATGGAACGACAGCCACGAGGCCTTGCACCACAGCGACTCGGCCAGCAGCTCGCCGTGTTGTTCGGCATCGAAATAAAGCTTTTCGATGCCCTGCTCGTCGTGCTCCTCGGCCGATACCGAGACCAGCGGCAAATCCTGCAGGCGCAGGCGGTAGGGTTCCGCTGCAAAAATGTCGGCCAGCTCCTCGCCTGCCAGCGTCCGTTCCATCAGCTGGCGCGCGGCCCGGATCTCATCCGCAAGGGATGCGACATCGATGATGCCGGGCAGCACGACGGCCGCATCGGTTTTCCATGCCCGGGCAACCGCGTCGACAGCGGGGAGCGATGCCGTTCCGGCAGCGCGGATCCAGCCCAGCCGATAGCCGCGCCGCCGCAGCGGCCATGCGCCTGCCGCGTCGCGCACGGATGCCTGGCAAGCCATATGTTCGATATGCATCTCAGTCATGGCCCGCCACCGGACCCGCCGCCGCGACATCGGGTCCGACCATGTCGCGAAATTCGTCAAATGTCTGATGAAATGATGCCGCCAGTCGCAGGGCTGTCTGTCGGTAGGCAGCCGCATCATCCCAGGTCGATGCGGGATCAAGCAGGGATGTATCCACGTCCGGGCAGGCCAGGGGCACATGCAGGCCGAAAATATCATCCCGACGGTATTCGGTATCGTATAATCCGCCGCTCAGGGCATGATTCAGCAGCGTGCGCGTGACGTCGATGTCCATGCGCGTGCCGGTACCGTACGGCCCGCCGCTCCAGCCGGTGTTGAGCAGCCAGCAATCGACCTGCTGGTCGCGGATCCTGTCTCCCAGCATGCCGGCATAGACGGACGGATGACGGGCCATGAACGGAGCGCCGAAACAGGGGCTGAAGGTGGCCTGCGGTTCACTGATGCCCGCTTCTGTGCCGGCCACCTTGGCCGTGTATCCGAGCAGAAAATAATACATTGCCTGGGCCGGGCTCAGACGTGCGATCGGCGGCAACACGCCGAATGCGTCGGCGGTCAGCATGACGATATTGCGCGGCTGGCCGCCGACGCCGGGGTAGACCGCGTTGGGAATGGCCTGGACCGGATAGGCGGCGCGCGTGTTTTCGGTCAGGGAAGCATTGGAAAAATCGACATGCCGCGTGTCCATGTCCAGACAGACATTCTCCAGTATCGTGCCGAAACGCTGGGTCGCGGCATAAATCATCGGCTCCTTGTCGGGGGACAGGTTGACGACCTTGGCATAGCAGCCGCCTTCGAAATTGAAGATATCATGGCTGCTCCAGCCGTGTTCGTCATCGCCGATCAGCCGTCTCGTCGGATCGGAAGACAAGGTCGTCTTGCCCGTGCCGGACAGGCCGAAAAAGATCGCCACATCGCCATTTGCGCCCATATTGGCCGAGGCATGCATCGGCAATACATCCTCGTCCGGTAGCAGATAGTTCATGATCGTAAAGATCGATTTCTTGATTTCTCCGGCATAGGCCGTGCCGCCGATCAACACGATGCGGCGCGTCATGTGCAGGATCACGAAGGCCTCGGAATGGGTGCCGTCCTGGCTCGGCATGGCATGGAAATGCGGCACATGGATGACGGTGAATTCCGGTTCGTCCGGTTCGATATCGCGCCCCAGGTCGACCGGGCGCACGAACATCGTGCGCGCAAACAAGGCATGCCAGGCGTCCTGGGTGATCACCCGCACAGCCTTTTCGTAGCGGGAGTCGGCGCCGACCAGACAGTCCTCGACATAGATTTGCCGCCCTTCGAGATAACGGCAGACGCGCGCATACAACGCGTCGAAGCGCTCTTCGGAGAAGGCCCGGTTGAAGTCGCCCCACCAGACGCGATCGTGGCTTGCCGGCTCGTCGACAATGAATTTGTCATGCACGGCCCGGCCGGTGAAATGCCCGGTGCGTACGACCAGCGCTCCCATATGCGCCAGATGTCCCTCGCGGTTGCGAATGGCATGCTCGTAGAGTCGCGGCGTCGGCAGGTTCCGGTAGACGTCCTCGAGGTTCTGCAGTCCGAGCTGGTGCAGTACGCGGATCAGTTTTTCATGGTGCGGCATGGCTTACTCCGGAGTCGACAGTGGCTGCATGGTAGCAGGGAGTAGCCTATTGATATAGCGGCGGTCCGATTTGTGAATGCGGCATTGTTCGTGCTACCGTTGACGACTCATGGCCGCCGAAATGTCCGTTAATCTGATGCGTCATCGCCTGCGCAACTGGCTGCAAAGCATGCTGCTGATGGGCGGCATGCTCGGAATTCTGTCCGTGTCGGCGGCCTTGCTGTTCGGTCCGGGCGCCGTTCCGTGGCTGATCTTCGGTCTGGGCATGATGCTGTTGTTCGCCCCGCAGCTGTCGCCGTGGCTGCTGATGCGCATGTACCGGGCCCGGCCGCTCAGCCGGGCGAATGCGCCGGCGCTGCTGGATATCGTCGAGGAACTGGCCCGGCGGGCGGAATTGCCGCGCGTGCCGGTCGTCTTTTACATCCCGACGAGCACGGCCAATGCCTTTGCCACCGGCACGGGGGAGAACATCGTCATCGGCGTGACCGACGGCTTGTTGCGTCTGCTGGACGAGCGGGAGCTGGTTGCCGTGCTGGCGCATGAGGTCAGCCAT